>JAAENI010000796.1 GCA_024224595.1 Hyphomicrobiales bacterium | reverse complement strand
GCGTGGCCGGACCTTTGGAAAAGCCTGTATTGGAATGAAGATCGATAAGGCATCCCGGTTTAACTTCATCCATTACCCGTCGCATGCGCTTTAGAATCCGGCGGTCGTAGGAAACATCGTCAAGGTACAATCCGTCAATGTCCATGTTTTCCACAAGCCAGGCCAGGCCCTCAAGGTAATAATTATACCATCTCCCCATTTGTGGCGAAGATTTTATCGACGCATCAACCGGTTTGTCATCAAAATGCTGGTACCATTGCGGGGCATAATTATCAACCAAATGCTCTTTTAACCAGGGATATCCACCACCGGAACCGCCAGCAAAAACTTCCTCACCCAGGCTCCGCAGCGCCCAAATTTCGGCGACCTGGTTTGTCAATTCTCTGATAGTATAGTAAAGCTTGACCTTTACACCCATTGCATGCATTTTATCAACCAGGCCTCGCAGCTCTTGATTGGCGATAAACGGATAATTGATATATGGATTATATTGGTTGGCATGATGCACATTGATGATTCGAACGCCTTTTTCGATATCCTCGTTGGTTGGGGAAGGTGCTCCGCCGCTGTGATAATATCGGTTTGTGAACTGGTCGAAAGAATTGACTTTTTTC
>JAAENI010000795.1 GCA_024224595.1 Hyphomicrobiales bacterium | reverse complement strand
GGCTAAAGCCGTAGACCTCAGTGCCAATGCACATCGCTTTGAGCACCCCAATTTCACTCACACAAAGGAGGCCGATGATGAGTAATCAACCCACTATGGCCGAACACTTCGGCTGGCAGTTTCACCCTTTCTCAGATACCTGGCGCATCGATCCGCCCTTTTACAGCCAGCGCGATCAGCGCCTGGCCGACCAAGGCTTGCAACTATTGCAGTACGGCAAAAGTTTTGCCGTCACCGGACCTTCCGGTGCCGGAAAATCGACTCTGACCGAGCACTTGCTGTCAAATCTGGATGCCAATTATTACCTCAAGCTACACATCCATTACGGCGGCCTGCAACGCAATGCACTGCTCAAAGCCATTGGCGACCAACTCGGGGTGGAAACCAATACCCGCGCGGTGCCCTTGCTTGTCAAGTTGCAAAAGCACATTGCCACGGTTGCAACCGCTAAGCAATCACTTCATCCGGTCATTGTGGTTGATGATGCCCAATGGCTGGCCCGTGAATCATTGATGGACCTGTGCTCGCTGATCGTATGCCCTCCCAAAAAGACTGCTGCGGCCTCATTGATCATCGTCGGCGATGATATGCTGGCCAAACAGATGAATTTGGCGGTCATGAATCCGATCAAAACACGCTTGACCGTCAATTTTGCTTTAGAACCCCTCAGCGAGCAGGAAACCGAGCAGTTCATCGCTTACCGACTCCGCCAGGCCAAGGCACCCACAGACCTGTTTGAACCCGATGCAATGGCCCTCATCTGCGCCCATTGCCATGGTCACCGACGCCAAATTATGAATGTGGCTACATTGCTGCTCGCTGAAGCCTATTATCAAAAACAAAAAACCGTCAGCGCACCATTGTTCATGGGCTGTGATCTGATTCAATGAAAAACTTGCAGCACATCGTGCACCATGACACCGGCCAATGGTCATCACTATGATGAAAACCAGCTGTGCCAATGACT
>JAAENI010000794.1 GCA_024224595.1 Hyphomicrobiales bacterium | reverse complement strand
GTGGGCAGCGTCAACGCATTGCGATTGCCCGGGCATTTTTAAAAGATGCGCCAATTGTGCTGCTGGATGAAGCAACCTCCTCACTGGATACGGAATCTGAACAGGCCATTCAATCCTCGCTGGACGACCTTGTTGAGGGAAAAACCACATTCATCATTGCCCACCGCCTGTCAACGGTACAAAAATGTGACCGGATATACGTTGTTTCAAATGGTTCTATTGTTGAGCAGGGTAATCACGCGAAGCTGATCAATGATGATAAAATATATGCGCAATTATTTAAGTTGCAATTTCGCGGGTAATGAGCGTTCGTATACTGATCGCTGATGAAATTGACCTGATTTATGAAATTACGGCTGGGGGTGAAATACAGCCGGAAGGTCTGCAATGGGGAGACGCTGACCACACTCCCAAGTTGCGTCAAGGTCTCGATGGGGGGGTGTAATTTCGCCGCAAACCTATATTCATATTCCGCACTTAATTAAGCGAACATTCAAAGTGATGACCTCGAGTATAGCATGAGTTCAGATATTCCTCACCACTTCTACCAACTTGCAAGACGCACTTGTGCCTAAGTTTCGATGAACCAAAAGTGGGGCGAAATAGGTAAGCGATAGTGTCTGCATGCTGTTAAAAACAGTGGAGCCAAACCTGCTTTAATTGCGCTGATGTCCTCAATGTCTGGGCAAGTTTTGATGGCTTGGTTAAGCTCTTCTGCCAGTGCATTATGGCCTTTCTGAGGGGAAAGCCCTGTCACGCAAATACCATGATATGTGCCC
>JAAENI010000793.1 GCA_024224595.1 Hyphomicrobiales bacterium | reverse complement strand
CTTCAAACTTAACCACAACCTCTTTTTCGATTTCAGCCACCTGAATCGTTGGATGCAACGTCGGTAAGACAACATGGTGATCGAGCCGATTTACAATCTCCTGCAGAGCATCTCGAAGTGCGATAAAGTCGACGACATAACCGTTCTCATCGAGTGCACCAATCACCTCGCATTTCACGCGATAATTATGACCATGAATGGACTCGCAAATGTTACCATCAAAAGTAATGAAATGCGCCGCACTAAAAACCAAATTGTCTTTTTCAAGCTGAACTCGAAATGTATCACTTTTCATTTATTTACCTAAATGGTGGCTTGATAATTTGATTATGGATTCCAATAAATAAGCTTGCTGCAATCAGATCAGCCGTGGTCCCAGGATTGCGTTGATGGCCATCTGATCGCAGCCAAAAATCTAGCTCCGAAACTCGTTGCCAATAATCATTCTTCCGAGTCGAAACATCTTTCAAGCTATCGATCGTTAAGGCTTCCATCGCTTTCGCTGCGAGCATCTGAGAGTGCCTGGCAACCTCAGGTCCGCATTTCCTAGCAATAAGACTATCGGGGAATTTAGCCATCAACGCGACATGGGCATACACAATCCCTTCCG
>JAAENI010000792.1 GCA_024224595.1 Hyphomicrobiales bacterium | reverse complement strand
TCTACGAATCCGTTATAGCCATCGCTGCGTCGCTGATAAATTGCTTCGGCAATTCTTTTCCAGTCACCGGGATTTACGTCAGAACTATCTTTTCCCATGATTGTAACTGAGTCAATCTCTGCAATTGTGTGAAGTTCCGGAAATCGCCTGAAAAACAAATTCACATCATGCGGCTGGTCGAGTTTGCCATCCGGTTGCAGTTCCATCGAGATCATGCCGCCGGTATTGATGATGCAGATACGATCTTTCTTTTCTGTGTCCTGCACGACTATTCTATCACCGGCAAAAGCCGAATTGCCAATTCGCTGTTTGAGATCGTCAATCCACTTCTGATCAAAATAGTCCCGGTATATGGGTGATTTCACCACAATTGATTTGTTGGTTTCCTTCACCAGACCGGAACTCAGCAGGGCAGCCCGTATATCATCACGCATGGTGCCGGTGGCAACTGGTTTTTCCAGGACTTTCAGATACTGATCAAGCACCGGATAGGCACGGCTTGGTTGCTCCATGATAATATTTTTGGGGTTCTCAAAATGGGCCTTCAGCCAGTGCCCGTCTTTGGCTTTTTCTGTCAACCGGTTAATCAGTGGGCTTACCTCGTCGACTTGTTGTAGCTCTTCCTTGCGCACCTCATCAAATACGCAGGCTGTCAGGAATGGCTGGCCGCCGGTTGCCTGCAGAATC
>JAAENI010000791.1 GCA_024224595.1 Hyphomicrobiales bacterium | reverse complement strand
CCCGATGAAATGGGCATCGGGCCAGTCTATGCAGTGCCAAAACTGCTTAAAGCCCATGGATTGAGCATTGATGATATCGGGCTATGGGAGCTGAACGAAGCCTTTGCCTGTCAGGCGATTTATTGCCGGGACAAACTGGGTATTGATCCTGATATTTACAATGTCAATGGCGGCGCAATTTCAATTGGACACCCTTATGGCATGTCTGGCGCCCGCATGGCAGGTCACGCGTTGATTGAAGGAAAGCGCCGGGGTGCAAAATATGTGGTGGTGACCATGTGTATTGGTGGCGGCATGGGTGGAGCCGGTTTGTTTGAAATAGCCTGATGGATTTTTCCTGATCGAAGGCCTCGATATGCAGGGATGAGACTCATGGATTTTATTTGACGTAAGGGCAATTCAAGCTAGAGGCCGCAAATTTGGAATATACAATTGAAGATTTGCGCCGATTCATCGGGGAACCTGATTTCACACGTGGTCTCAGCTATTACCGCATGGGTAAAGTGCTTTCACATAACATAGAACACGGGAGTGAATTATCTGGCACGGTTAAAGGTTCTGGACGCAAAGTCTATTCGCAATCAATTTCACTGTTCTGGCACGGTGAATTACTGGACGATGTGGACGGCGAGTGTTCCTGCCCAGTTGGCTGGAACTGCAAGCATGTTACAGCTGTACTTCTGTCTGCAATAGAAACGGCTACCGCTACACCCCAGAAAAAGCTTGGTTATGAAGCTGAGACTTGGATACGAAAAATAAAACTGGCCAGCAAAAAAAAACCACCGGTTTCCAAATACAAGATTCAATACATTCTGTTTTATTTGCTTGGCTATAATGAGGGCTCACTAAGGGTAGAAATCGTCAAGGTTGCCAAAAAGAAAAATGGCCAATTCTCTGCCGCATCCAAACGCTACAATTTCCACAGCTGGATACAAAGAAATGACCCGCCAAAATTCGTTACTGAGGCGGATCGGCGGATTTGCCGGCAGATGCACTTTCTCGAAATTAGTGATAATTATTACAGTTATTCAAATCCATCAACAAACGAACTGACAGCGCTTATCGAAGAAATCATTTTAACCGGTCGCGCTCGTTGGGAGTGTTATGACAGCCCCCCTCTGATCATGACACCTGGGTGGAGTGGACACTTGATTTGGAATGCTGAACCAGGCGGTGAACAGAAACTTCGCCTCTCCACTGATGGAGGTACGTTACTGGAAGCATTACCAACAAACCCTCTACAGGCCATAGATCCTTTAACTGGCGATGTAGGCCCGGTAAAAATTGACTTGTCGGCAGAATTTGTTGTACCCGCTGTCCACGGACCTTCCATTGCTCCAGCAGAAGCAGATTTAGTATCTGAAGCGATGGCCCAGGCAGGCGTTGCAGATAGCGTGCCTCTTCCCACCAGACTGTTGCGAAAAAATATTACCAATCTTGATCCATCGCCTCAGCTAACCTTAATGGGAATTAACGGTAAAAGGCAAATCGAAGTCAACAATCGGCCTCGTTATTCTCCACGCTTGAAATGGCAACAGGATACGTTGCCCGTCTGTCGTCTTACACACCAATATGGTGATCATATCGCACCAGTGAGTCCCACCGACAATTTGGTAACACGGCAAGGTGACACAATTCTTACGATTCAGCGGGATGCAGATAAGGAGGATATCTACTTTAGGTATTTGATGACGTTGGGTTTACGGACCGTTGACCAGCTAAGTCACATCGAATTCTCCTACAAGTCTCACGAGATTGGTGATCTTTCTTTTGCCGACCAGTATCAGAATTGGGCAAAGTCTGGCGAGGTAGATATTCACACCAAAGTTCTGGAATTCACTTCAATTCAAGTACCTAAGCTGCGAAATGAAGGCTGGAAAATTGTTATTGATCCATCCTGGCCCATTAAACTTCATGATGGTCCATATGAAATGCAGGGAGGTGTTTCAACCGACGATAATGGCTGGTTTTCCTTTTATCTCGATGTAACCGTGGATGGCCACAGCATAGACATTCTGCCTGTTGTAACCACCGTTGTTGCATTGCTTCCAATAGATCGTGGTGGAGATTTGGCGGCAGATTTCAATCTTGATACATTTTTGCAAGAGCAACAGTTTTATTTGCCGCTCTCAGATAATAATATCCTGCCGATTGAAGGTAGGAAACTAAAACCTCTGATCGAGGCATTTATGGCAGTTTATGGCATTGATGGAAATTTTCACCCGGGAGAAGCAGAAAACGTTCACCGCGCTGCCGAGGCACTGGAGGGTTCAGGAATTGTTTTTGAAGGTGGTTCGGCTTTGCGCGAACTCGGCGCGCGTTTACAAAAACTCGCTAACCCCCAAACAGACGTCACGATACCAAAGGGCCTGATTGCAGAGATGCGCCCATATCAGAAAACTGGTTATGGCTGGTTGCGGGACCTGGGTGAGACAGGTTTTAGTGGGTTGCTGGCTGATGACATGGGTCTTGGAAAAACACTGCAGACCCTGGCTCTTCTCGCCAAACGGTATATCGAAGACAATTGCGAAATTCCGAGTTTGCTGGTGGTGCCAACATCACTTTTGGGCAATTGGCGGCGCGAAGCTGAAAAATTTGCACCAAAACTCAAAATTCTCACTCTGCACGGGCAAAATCGTAAAGCAGATTTTGACAAGATCACGGACTACCACCTGATCATGACAACTTATCCGTTATTGCACCGCGACCATGCAACACTATTTGCTGTGACATACGATCTGGCGATATTGGATGAGGCGCAGGCTGTAAAAAACCCGGCAGCGTCTGTATCCAAACGCATACGTGATATTGACGCAAGGCAACGTATTGCCTTAACAGGAACGCCGATAGAAAACTCACTGGAAGAGCTTTGGTCGATCTTTGACTGGCTGATCCCCGGGTTGCTGGGCAATCGCAAAACCTTTCGCGAGAAACTAAGGACACCGATTGAACAGCATGGAAGTACCCGTGCACAATCAATGCTAAATTCCAGAATTGCTCCTTTCATACTACGCCGCACGAAAGAGCAGGTCGCAACTGATTTGCCACCCAAAACCGAAACAACCACGCTCATTCCCTTAAGTAATGGCCAGAGACAACTTTATGAACCGATCCGCACCGCGATGGATAAACGTGTGCGCGATGCAATCAGCGCCAAAGGCATAAACGCAAGCCGCATCACAATACTTGATGCGTTGTTGAAATTGCGCCAGGTTTGCTGCGATCCGGGGCTGGTGAAACTGGATGCGGCAAGGAAAGTGACTGAAAGTGCGAAGCGGACCAGAATGATGGAAATGCTCTCTGAATTGATTGCTGAAGGACGCAAGGTTTTGATATTTTCTCAATTTGTCGAGATGTTGAAATTGATTGAGGCCGACGTAATTTCCCAGAACTGGTCTTATGCCATGTTGACCGGTTCAACCAGGGACCGTGACGGGGAAGTTAATAAATTCCAGTCGGGACCGGCATCATTGTTTCTTATTAGTCTAAAAGCGGGTGGAGTTGGTTTAAACCTTACAGCTGCAGATACCGTTATTATTTATGATCCCTGGTGGAACCCGGCTGTTGAAAATCAGGCCGTCGACCGTTCCCATCGCATTGGGCAAAATAAACCGGTATTTGTCTATCGCCTGGTCGCTGAAGGCACTGTTGAAGAAGCAATCCTAAAAATGCAACGCAGAAAACAAGCTTTGGCAGATGGTGTGCTGAAAGAGGGAAATAATGGCCCTGTTGGCATCAATCAGGAAGATCTGGCAGCTTTATTCAAACCACTGTCCAACAGCTGACGACCAGATTTTAAATCGACGATTAATCCACCATTTGTGTAATAACGCTATCTGGTATAAACTGACTAAATCCAGTTCCCAGAGAGGGAGAATTATGGAGGAATATGGTTACGGTAAACCGAGATTGTTGACTAATATTTTTGTCAAGCTGGATACCCTTGATGTCCGTATCGCCGGTGTTGTTGTTCCTGACCTCCCTCATCACGTTACCCAGCATGGAAACCGCCGTGAGCCGGTGATTTTCGATAGTTTCGGTACTGTCGCAGTAATCCCTTGCATACTCCTGTTCATCCTATATTTTTGATGGTCAACAGGTTTTTTAATTTTCTGATGCCTGGTCCCGGCAACACCGGGCATTGGCATGATTTACACAAGTTTAGGGAGTATGGGAATGATCGGACGCATTTGGCACGGGATGGTTTCGGCAGAAAACAGCTAAGCCTACCTTGAGAAGATGCGCATCATCGCGCTTCCGGGTTATCGTGGAGTTGATGGCAATCGTGGCGCTTGGGTGATGCACCGAATTGAGGATAACGTTGCTCATTTTGACATGCTGAGCTTCTGGGACGATATTGATGCGATCAAACGCTTTGCAGGTGAGGACTATCGCATGTCGCAATATTTCGATTTTGATGAAGACTTTCTGATCGAGAAGGAACTTCACGTTCGTCATTGGTACATGTATGATGAATAGGTATCATGGCGGCTGCTTATGGCTACCAAGCCAGGTTCCAGCCAACATACAGTGATGGCAACACCATTTCGAACTGCGACAAGAATTTTTGCCTCTTGTTTGGCCTAAAGTGGATACATCAGAATGACGAATAATGAGAACTCGGCAGATACCCGTCTGGCTACATACGGAACTCTAGCACCCGGACGGGTCAACCACGACCAGTTGGCAGGCCTAAATGGGGTTTGGCGGCAAGGTACCGTAAGAGGTAAACTTGTCGAGGAAGGATGGGGCGCTGACCTCGGCTATCCCGGCTTGCTCCTCGATCCATCGGGAGAAATCGTCGATGTCTTCATTTTTGAATCATTGGACCTGCCCCATCACTGGTCGCATCTCGATAAATTGGAAGGTGCCGGCTATCTGAGAGTGGTCACACAGGTGCGCGTAGAAAATTGCTATCTGGATGCTTCGATTTATGTAATCAACGCCTGACCTCTACTTCAGAAATTCCAAAGTTCGGCTGCTCTGACCCACAATGGAACTTAAATGTCCTCCTGACTCCATGATCATGCCGCCGGTGAAATTTCTTCAAGAGCGTGGTCCAAAATGTCAATTGCTTGATCGACCTCTTCGTGGGAGATCGTTAACGGTGGCGCTAGCCGCCATACCGAATGCGGTCCACCGACCCGATTGATATTGAGGCCAAGTTGATAACATCGTTCCGACAGGGCCTTGATCAGTTCATGCCCCGGCTCTTTGGTTATGCGATCAGCCACGATCTCGACACCAAGAATAAGGCCACGGCCGCGAACATCACCTATTGCTTTGTGACGGTATTGGAGTTCACAGAGGCGATTCATTAGATATTTACCGAGAGTAGCGGCACGTTCAGCCAGTTTTGACTCAAGAATAACATCGACAACGGCAAGACCGACAGTGGCGGTGAGAGGGTCTGAGCCATGCGAGGTATAGTGAGAAAATCCATTTTCTCTGGCCGTCTTCGCCATGGCATCAGAAGTGATCACGGCAGAAAGCGGAAGGCCCCCGCCAAGGGTTTTCGATAGTGTCAAAATATCCGGAGTAACTCCTTCATCTTCAAAACCGAAAAGTTCCCCGACGCGACCCAATCCGGTTTGAGCCTCATCAAAGATGAGAAGAATGCCCCGTTGGTCGCAATGTTCCCTTAGTCTGGCAAGATAACCCTTTGGTGGAACGATAATACCCCCGGCGCTCTGGATCGGCTCAACAATCACTGCGGCTTCCTCGCCGACCGATGTCGCATCAATCATGTCAAACCCTACATCTAGGCAGGCCATGTCGCACTGATGGGCGCAGTGGCGGATGGGACAGCGATAACAATTGGGTGACGCGATAGCCAGTGAACCAGGCATAACCGGTCCGTAATTTTTCCTACCATGAGCATATGTCGTCGAAGCGGCACCTGTCGTTGTTCCATGCCAAGACCCTGCGATCCCAATAATCTCGAACTTTCCGGTCGCGATCTTTGCCAAACGAATGGCGGCTTCATTTGCCTCTCCGCCAGTATTGAGCAACTGTACTTTGTTAAGTGGTTCGGGAAGTAAATCACTCAGACGTTTTGTTAGATCAACCACATCGGGTGACAGCATGGTGCTGTCTAAATGGATAACCGTCTGCCCTGCCCTGGCCATGGCCTCCACGATCTTCGGGTGATTATGGCCAATGGTGGCGCACATTTGACCAGACGAAAAGTCCAAGATTTCACGACCGTCTTCCGTATATAGATACGACCCTTGCGCCCGAACGATCAGGTCAGTTGAAAAATCGCGGCCATAATGCAGTAAATGCTTCTCGAAAGGCCTAAACGACGGCGTGGGTTCCTGAACAGAGGGCATCCTCATTCTCTCCGACTGGCAGCAACAAGGTAGCGGCAAGTTTTTCTGGTTTTATTTGAAAACGAACATTGAGAGGGGGAGCCTAATTCAAGGCAGTCGCCAACATTCAGAAGATGATTTATTTCTCCTTCTGCTAATGTGAGTTGGCCATCCAGAACCAATACCAATTGATGGAATACTGCGTAGATTGAAGCGGGAAACATAACCTCGGTTCCGGTCGGCAGATCAACGGCAACCATTTCAATTGGGCCACCCGCGCTTGGTGAAATTAACGTACGGACGCAACTTGTTTCAGGGTCAACCCAACTGGGTTGCTCAGAGGCTCTAATCAAACGTCCAGCGTGACCCTCAACTCGTGTCAGGAAGGTTGATAGTGTGAGACCAAACGCCCCACATAGACGGCCCAGAACGGTCGTTGTTGGGCTCGATTCACCACGTTCAATCTTGCTAATCATGGCTTTAGAAACGTCTGAGCGCTTGGCTAGATTGGCCAATGACCATTTGCGCACTTCTCGTTCAGTGCGAACACGAGCGGCGATTCCATCTGTCAAATCATCCATTATAGTAGACATTTGTCTATCATAATACGTAAATGTTGGGAGTCAATCAACATTTATAGACAAAGCAACTAGACCGCTTCTTGTTTACACGGAATCATTTGACCGTTTATTCACGTTTACTGGCAAGGCATGATTTTCGCCGTGGTCTGGTTGACCACAAGAAAAGCATAACGCTGTCCAGAAAGCGTGAATAAACGGCCTTCGGTGGACCAATCCAGTTCATCTGCGGCGTTGCAAAACTT
>JAAENI010000790.1 GCA_024224595.1 Hyphomicrobiales bacterium | reverse complement strand
TGCAATTGATGAAAATGGCCAGACCTCGAAGCCGAATATTTGGGCCGGTGGAGATTGTGCTCAAGGGGGCGATGATCTGACCGTATCGGCGGTTGCTATGGGCCGTGATGCGGCCGAAGATATCAATTCAAAACTGGCTAGTTGAGCCTGGGGAGAACAAAAATGGCTGATATTCGCAACAATTTCATTGGTATCAAATCACCCAACCCATTCTGGCTGGCATCTGCACCACCCACCGACAAGGAATATAATGTGCGGCGTGCCTTTGAGGCAGGTTGGGGAGGAGTGGTGTGGAAGACTCTGGGTGAAGAAGGTCCTCCGGTGGTTAACGTAAATGGTCCACGCTATGGCGCAATTTTTGGCGGAGACAGACGTCTGCTTGGGTTAAACAATATCGAATTGATTACTGATCGCGATTTGCATGTAAACCTGCGTGAAATGAAACAGGTCAAACGTGATTATCCGGACCGGGCATTGATTGCTTCCATCATGGTGCCATGCGTAGAAGAGGCATGGCGCAAAATTTTGCCTTTGGTGGAAGACACTGGTGCAGATGGAATTGAGTTGAATTTTGGCTGTCCTCACGGCATGAGCGAGCGTGGCATGGGGGCTGCGGTTGGTCAGGTACCTGAATATATAGAAATGGTCGCTCGCTGGTGTAAATCATATACTCGTATGCCGGTGATTGTGAAATTAACGCCGAACATTACAGATATTCGTTATCCGGCGAAAGCTGCCATGGATGGCGGAGCGGATGCGGTATCTCTGATTAATACCATCAATTCGATAATTTCCGTCAATCTTGACAATTTCTCACCGGAGCCCAGCATTGATGGCAAGGGGTCTCATGGCGGCTATTGCGGTGCAGCGGTGAAGCCGATTGCGCTCAATATGGTTGCTGAAATCGCTCGTGATCCCCAAACTGCCAATCTGCCGATATCCGGTATTGGTGGTGTTGTGACATGGCGCGATGCAGCAGAGTTCATGGCGTTGGGGGCTGGTAATGTTCAGGTCTGCACAGCAGCTATGACATATGGTTTCAAAATTGTCGAAGATATGATTACCGGATTGAGTAGTTGGATGGATGAATCCGGCCATGCGACACTGGAAGATTTTCGCGGCAAGGCAGTGCCAAATGTTTCAGATTGGCAATACCTCAATCTGAATTATATTGCCAAGGCAGTGATTGATCAGGAAAAATGCATCAAATGTGGTCGTTGCCATATTGCCTGTGAAGATACATCCCATCAAGCTATCACCGCCAACAGCAATGGCGAAAGGCGTTTTGAAGTCATCAATGAGGAATGCGTTGGCTGTAATTTATGCGTCAGTGTTTGCCCGGTCGAAGAATGCATCACCATGGTTGCTCAGGAGCCGGGTACAATTGATGAACGCACCGGCAAGCCAGTCAACCCGGATTATGCAAACTGGACCCAGCATCCAAATAATCCTTCAAGACGGGCGGCCGAATAGATTCTCCCTGAGGTCGGAGATTTTGCTACATTTATCCAAATTTGAGATAAGGTAAATGACTTCGCCTCTAAAAAGAATTTGATATATGTCTGCAAGTCACCATAGCGATACCATGCCGCGACATACCCAATTAGCGACTGGTCGGGAAAAGTTAGTCGGCCACTTGGCGATGATGTTGTTTGCAGTATTGATTGCCGGATCTTTTTCGATCGGACATCTGGCCATTCCCCATATCGGTCCAGCTGCGCTGAATGCGATACGTTTCACGTTAGCCAGTATTTTTTTGGGAGTTGGCGTGATGGTGATCTTTAAACGAACTCCAACATTACCCACAAATTTGTGGCATTTGCTGATTCTGGGCATCCTGATGGCTGCCTATTTTGTATTAATGTTTACTGCGCTGCGGATCACCAGTCCGGTTGCTACTGGCGCGGTATTTACTCTGGTTCCGTTTATGAGCGCCTTGTTTGGTTGGCTGTTTTTGCAGCAGATAACACGTCCAACGGTATTTATGTCACTAATCATTGCGGCGATTGGCTCGACCTGGATGATATTCAGAGGTGACATCAACGCGATTCTTAATTTTGATGTTGGTCGTGGAGAATTGATATTTTTTGTTGGATGTGCCTGTCATGCCGCTTACGCACCACTGGTGAAAAAATTCAACTCCGGCATGCCAGTTATTGAATTTACTTTCTGGACTTTGGTGGCGATCACCTTCTGCCTGGCAATTTATGGTTTCGAAGAAATCAGGAACACAGTCTGGCTCGAATTGCCAGCTATCGTTTGGTGGGCGATAGCTTATCTTTCAGTATTCACTACAGCTATCACCTTTTTTCTCGTTCAATTTGCGTCCATGCGTTTACACGCGACTAAAGTTCTCTCATATGGTTATTTGACGCCCGGTATTATCATATTGATTGAAGGCGTTATTGGCCACGGTTGGGTCAGTTTATCAGTTGGGATTGGAGCACTGTTGACGATTGCCGGACTGATCTTCCTTGCCGTCGCACCTGATGGCTAATAAGGTTTGATCTTCACAATTATATATGCTTGAGGAATTCACCGAAATCCCTTCATTGCAAACTGACGGTTAGTGACTATGAGCAAATTTGACGATCTTGATCAGGCAACCATCGCAGCGCACGCTGCAGGCATTATCGATGTTGCCAGTGGTGGTATCGTTCCTCCCATTCAGACCTCGACTACTTATGTTCGTGATCGGGAATATCGTTTACTCAATCCTGACAATGTTTACGCAAGAGACAACAGCGACGTGGTTCGAGCCGCTGAAGCTGTCATCAACAATTTGGAAAATGCTGAGGATACTTTGTTGTTTCCTTCGGGCATGGCGGCGATTGCAGCTGTTATGCGAACCATAGGAAACGGGGGAACACTTCTCTTTCAATCAGGGATTTATTGGGGTACTACCAAGTGGATTAGAGAGTTTTGTGTCAGGCGCGAAATCAGGTCAATTGAAATGGATTGTTCAAATGCTCACGCTCTGGACGAGGCCATTGCAAGGCACAAACCTGAGATAGTTTTAGTAGAAACCCCCTCCAATCCCTGGTTGAAAATTGTTGATATTGCTGCCGCTTCCAAAGCGTGTACACGGGTTGGGTCCCGGCTTGTTGTCGATTCCACAGCAGCAACACCGATATTGTCTCAACCCTTGAATCTGGGTGCAGATGTCGTAATGCATTCTGCCACAAAAGCCATCAACGGGCACAGTGATGTCCTGGCAGGAACATTATCTGTCTCCGACAAATCCGCCACCTTTTGGCAGAATATTGTTACCGATCGCCATGACGCCGGAGCGATCATTGGCAATTTTGAAGCATGGCTCCTGATTCGTGGAATGCGCACACTGCCACTACGCCTGCAACGTATGTGTGGCAATTCTCTGAAAATCGCTAAATATCTGGATGCCCATGAAAAGGTAGAAACAGTTTTCTATCCAGGATTGGCTACACATAAAGCGCATCAGGTTGCCACAAAACAAATGACCGGCGGGTTCGGTCATTTGATGTCTTTTACGGTATTTGGTAACAAAAAAAATGCACTCGATTTTTGTGGCGCACTCAACCTCATTCATCGCGCCACCTCTCTGGGTGGCATTGAAAGTGTCGTTGAACACCGTCAGACAATTGAAGGAGATGAGACCGGGATACCTGAAACTTTGCTGCGACTTTCTATCGGCATTGAGCATATTGACGATTTGATTTCAGATATCGCTCAGGCACTGGATACGATTAGTTGCTCTAGTTAAGCTTCGTGGGATTAAGGTTGATGTTTTGTCATTTATCCACCACACAGACGATTTAATTGTAGTTGCGGGTTCAGTTGGGCAGGCAAGATTTTCGCTGCTCCAAATATGAGCAAAGTCAACACTACAATTTGCTAAGATTCCTGAATACCGTCAAAGTGGCTGCGTTGGCTGTGATTGTTCTTGATTTTCATCACTCAATCGAATTTGATAATTGATACTAATACCAGAGGATCATTATCAAGGGCCTTTGGTAAAACTCAGTACATTTCATGGCTACATTGAGGGCTTTGGTGTGTGGTCATTTTCCTCCCTCAACTGCGGTAAATCAGATCAACGACGACATCACCTATCTCAGGGAAACCATAAGAAATTTCTGATGATAGCCGCTTGTTTGGTAACCATCCATTTGGGGCTCTATTGTTTGATTCCAAAGGTGAGGTCATAACAAGCTCCGGCAATACATTTGGCACAGACAAAGGAATAGGACACGCTGAATTGAACGTTGCGAGAATTGCAGCAGTAAAATTTCCTGTTGATTTTCTGGAGGTCAATCAGGCCAGGGCAAAATATTGCTTCGCCAGCAAACGTGAAAACCTGTCAAATGTTTGCTTGTAGAGCAGATACAATCATATTCGCTTTCGAACCAACTGGAATTGTGCTATTTTGTCCATGGGTCATGATGACAAAATGACACCAAAACAGACATTGAGGATTATCAACCAACTTAGAGGTTTGCATGGCTATGAAGATTTTTACATTTTACAGCTTGGGGCGAAATCTCGATAATGTTGCGCCGGGATTTGGTATGACCGTCGACTACGACATTCTTGAGGGTCTGATAAGATCCATAAATCCGCAGCAACCACCCTCACATTTAAGAGACGAATTCAAACAGTTGGCTGAAGAACATGATTGTGATTTTCACGATTGGCATGAACACAGATTTATTCACTTTGTGAAGCGTGGCCGTTAGACCGCTTCTTGTTTACACGGAATCATTTCACCGTTTATTCACGTTTACTGGCAAGGCATGATTTTCGCCGTGGTCTGGTTGACCACAAGAAAAGCATAACGCTGTCCAGAAAGCGTGAATAAACGGCCTTCGGTGGACCAATCCAGTTCATCTGCGGCGTTGCAAAACTT
>JAAENI010000789.1 GCA_024224595.1 Hyphomicrobiales bacterium | reverse complement strand
TGGCACATTGTCCCGGTTCTGCCGCGCACTTGAATTCATGGCCTTGTGGATCACTGCCGACATATTCCATCCCTATTTCACACAGGTCATCGCAGGTTACCTGCAATGAATCGGTCTCAACATTACTCGGAAGAGCGACTTTTTTGTTCGGCGGTGCGACCAAATGAACGCCGGTTTGTTCCAGCAACGATCCATCACTGTCATGGTAGGCTTCATCGGCTGTGATAAGCTTCAGGTCCAGCCCGATGGCTTGCCCCAAATTGATCAACGGCATCATAAAATGGCTGTCATGGTGGTTGGCAGGAGCCAACACCGAGATCAGTGGAATGCTATGCCCGCTATCCGGATCAATCGCAGCCAGTGTATGCATTCGATAACCGACCACGTAAACCGATTTGTCTCGCTTGTTGCGTCGCTTGCCGCAATCGCAATCGATGTCATCGTAGATCCTGATGTTCGTCTTGCCGATTTTAATCTTCGCCAGCAGCTGCTGCCGATCCACGGCCAGTTCCGTTGAGTCGATAAAATGGATTTCGTCAGGACCCAACAGGCTCTGACGTTGAAGCAGGTACAGGAAATACACATTCAAATTGATCAGCTGCGTATAGGATAGCGACGATCTGAATTGAGACATCTGCACATGATCGATCATTTGCTTGCGGTTCAGGGCAAGGCCAATAAACGCACGATTTTGTTTGCTCTCCATCCCAATATACGGGCTGGTTACTTTATGGTTTTTATAGCGCTTGTCATCTCCACAGAATTTGCGATAACTGATTTCCGGATACTTGATGGCCTTCAACATCTCGGCTCGAAGCAAATTACAAGGAAAAAGATCACGACTGGCCGGGGTATAACCTTTGGGCGCGAGAAGCTTGTTGATGATACGATCGTCAAGCATTGAATCGATTATTTGCAATTCGGTATCCTTGATGGCCGGATGGCTGCGCTTTCCGTATAGCTTGAACAAAACGTTCGATTGACAGGCTTCGACAAATTCAGTCATTTGCTCAATTGTCATGATTCCTTTTTTTGACTGCTG
>JAAENI010000788.1 GCA_024224595.1 Hyphomicrobiales bacterium | reverse complement strand
GCCCATTAGGTTTTGCATATGGGGGTTTTGCATAAATTGCCCACTATCGGCGACTATTCTCTTGCAAAGGGCACCACCCTGAGTTGCGAAAATATCCGTGATATGATCAATTTATGCAAAATCAAACCCTATTGTGTATTCTTGAACAGACTCTAACGTCCAGATGGAGTGAAACAAGCGCAAGGAAAGACTGGTTGCCATTTCGAGCATAGGTTTGCTTTAGATGGGAGTTATTGTACAAATCCTTGCAAACGTTGCCAATTTTGCCTATGTCAGCGTTGCAAAACCTTGAAAACCAACAGGTTTCCGGCAGCTGTGCGCCTGGTCACACCAAATTGGCGACGCAGAAGAGGTTGATTGAATGAGTTTCAACCCTGGAGTGATATTGATTATCCGGCCTGAATATAGCAATAATCGTAATCAACAGCAATTCACAACGCCCATGCCGTGACAAAAACATCAATTTGCATTTCATGTATAATCACGACTCCACCCAAAAGGCGCACAAACAGGATCAAATTGGTATGAATACGAGAACAATTGATGAGATCACGTCTGGTCGCCGCCTGCGCAGAAACCGGCGATTTGAATGGAATCGCAGGCTGGTGCGCGAACATACTCTCAATTCAGGCGATCTGATCTGGCCGGTATTTTTGGTTGAAGGAGAAGGCGTGCGTGAACCGATAAGATTATTACCCGGTGTGATGCGCTTTAGTATTGATGAGGCTGTCAAGGCAGCCAAAGAAGCCCATAAACTTGGAATACCTGCTGTTGCAACATTTCCCAGCATTGCCCAGGATCTGCGGGATGTTACCGGTTCCCAGATACTCGACCCCGACGGACTGATCAATCGATTCACACGCGCATCAAAACGTGAGGTTCCGGATATGGGGGTCATTACCGATGTGGCACTCGATCCTTTCACCAGCAGTGGTCATGATGGAATAGTGCGCGATGGTATCATTGTCAATGATGAGACTGTTGAGCAGATTTCCAGGGCTGCGATTGTTCAGGCAGAAGCTGGAGCCGATATCGTTTCCTGCTCAGAAATGATGGACGGGCGCGTTGGTGCCATCCGTGACTCCTTAAATGGGGCGGGCTTCAATGATACCGGTATCTTATCTTATACCGCAAAATACGCTTCATCCTTTTATGGCCCCTACCGGGAAGCAGTGGGGACTGACAAGATGTTGAAGGGTGACAAATCCACCTATTTTTTGGACCCTGCCAATAGTGATGAAGCTTTGCATGAGGCGATGCTGGACATCAATGAAGGCGCTGACATCCTGATGGTCAAACCCGGCTTGCCTTATCTTGATATCATCAGACGGTTAAAAAATGAATTCTCAATGCCTACATTCGCCTATCAGGTTTCCGGTGAGTACGCGATGATTATGGCTGGCGCTGAAAAAGGCTTTCTCGACGAAGAGCGCGCCATCATCGAAAGCCTGACGTGCTTTAAACGAGCGGGGGCTGATGCAATCCTTACATATTTCGCACCCAGGGTTGCTGAGATTTTGCAACGCTGAGAATTTGTTCAAAATGCAAAACAACACCTGAATATGTTGCAGAGGATTGAGATACTGACGCAGATGGGCTGATTTAGCCCACAAAAGGCGGGTTTTCAGGCTGCCGGACATCGTCTGTCTTCTTTGTGGTTCACCAGACCAAGGCGGAAACCATGCCTTGCCGGCAAACATGAAAACCCGTCAAACGATTCAAACTAAACCTGATAGGCTCTAGCAGGCTGTCGGACTTGAGCAATTATTGAGAACAGAACTGGAATTGGGGTCGATATTTCGATCATTTGAGGAGAATATCGGGAATATTTAACGAAAATGAACGAAATATCGGACCAATATCCAGTTTTGTTAACAGTGATTGTGCAAGTCCGACAGACTGCTAGCGCCCGATTCTGATCTGGTTGTGCACATCTTCAAGAAAATTCCAGATTTCCGCACGCATTTCATAATCCAGATTATCATGACCGCCCTCAATAAAGCGGGCGAACGAAAATTGTTTATTGTCGATAATCCGGAATACCTCCGGTGACAGCGCATTCAAAAATAAATCGATTTCCAGGTTTGGCACCTGAGATTCTTCCTCAGGATCCGGCGTAAAAGGCAATGCTTCTATTGCCATATTTCGCACAACTGTAAATTGACTATCAACCAGAATATCACGAATCTTCGACGCATTCTTGAGCGACTTCAATGTCCATGAAATGATGTAACAAACATGCACATCCAGACCGATCTCGAATGCTCCTCTCTCAAATCCTATATCGGAAAAAATTCGGAAAAACCGATTCAGTTCACTGGCACTGACGTCAACAACATAATCAATCGATTTGCCATCGCTTTCCGTTTCGAGCATCGTGTCAAACAAAAAAACCTGGTCCGAAACCTTCGACAGATCAATACTGCGGGTTTTTTCCGGAAAACAATTGACAATGCCATTGCCCGACAAATCTGTATCGAAAATCAATGGAGAGTTTTCCTTGCGCAACGACAATAGATCCGCGTAAAGGCGGGCAAGCAATGTCTTGCCGTTGCGTGTGATGTCCGAACAGATGATGGTGACAACGGAACTGATGACACTCTCCCCGCATTCGCATAATGAGCAACTTTTGCAGTACAGAAATACTGTTAGCTGCTGGTGTTGTCCGAGTCGCCATCAACATCTGGCGAGGTCGCTGCATCAATCAGATCAGTGATCAGATTGAGACCTCCCAATTCCCCATCCAGATCAGAAATCCATTTGCGAACATATCCACGCAGGACGAAAGAAAAATCCCCGGCGGCGCCTTTGGAATTCTTGTCTGCTGTGAAATCAGAAAATGTCACGCCTGCCAGATCAACCTGTTCATAGGCCATCTCATTCAGCTTCGGGATTTCAATTTCCTTGGCATCAGAAAGCTTGGCAAAATACTTCTGATAGGTTTTATCATCCCATTCAAAGAAATTGGCCTCGTTGATAAAGTTTTTAGCCACAACATAAGACATATCTTTTGTAAAAGCGGCCACTTCGCCCATTTCATCCAGTGAAGCAATGGAGGGTCCAACAACATGAATCAATGCCAGATTAAAATCGCCAGCTCTTGCGGCATCAAGCACTCCAATGCGTGAAAATATATTCAGCGCCATAGATAAATTACCGGCTTTCAGATCGACCACTGTTACTTTAACCGCAGATGTCGCGATTGAATCGAGAAGCTTCATTTGATCGGCTACATTGTCCAGGTCAATAATTTCAGTGATCCGCGGGAAAAACCGCTTCAGCGTACCGCGAGGATTTTCCGTGTCGAAAGCCCTGGCAAGAATATTTTTACGTGCAAGAAAATCCAGCAGAGCTCGAGAGGTAGTAGTTTTGCCGACCCCGCCTTTGTCTGCTCCCACAAGAATTAATGTATGCTTCATAAAATTGTCCCTTCCCAAGGATTCAGAAAAATTACAGCTTGCTTATCACTGTTGAAGCCTTCTTACAATTCATTAACCAATTTTGCAATTCATTAACCAATTTTGCAAGTATCATTCTTTCCTCATGGTTAACGAATGGAATATTTGGCCGGAAATACCAAACTATATCCGCGCTGATATTGAAACTTCAGCACCCCAGTACCACATTTAAGAGAAGCAGGGGGCAAATCCTGCTTAAATTGAGCCGTTGACCGATTTTCAGCCATGCTGATGATGCATGCGATTCGTTGTGATCGATAGCATTATCGACAATGCATGATGTTTAGCGGAGCGCATCGTTGAGAACTTGGTCTGCCAGCGTGTCGGATAAGATCGATAAAATTGGTTCAAATATGCCACTAAATGCCAAGTGCCCCGGTGAAGCGGGAAAACAATTTTGGGTGACGTTTTTTTACATTTTAGAGCAACCAAAGGAAAATATTGTGCAATCTCAGAATACCATAGACGAAGAGATTTTGTTCAACGGTGAGGAAACCGGAAATCACGAGATGCGTTCAAACTATTCCGAAGTGCGCAGGCGTCGAGTGCTGGCGTTTATCGTTGATTATATCATCATCGCGATCTTATGCGTTCCGGCAGCAGCGCTAATCGGCTTTGCAGGAATTCTTACATTTGGTCTGGGATGGATATTATATGCTGCCATGGTGCCTTTGGTAGTATTCGCATATCTGGGTCTTACCATGGGTGGGGAAAACCAGGCGACGATTGGCATGTCGATGTTCTCAATCCATATCCGCCGTCTGGATGGGTGCATTGTTGATGCACCGCTGGCGATCCTGCACGGTATCCTGTTCTGGTTTTTACATTCTGTGTTAAGCCCTTTCATGCTGCTTGCGAGCCTGTTTTCCAGCAGAAAACGCCTGTTGCAGGATTGGTTACTGGGCACAGAAGTTGTTTATCGTGATCACGGATAAATCGTGTGAGAAAGGCCTGATTGAAATACAGGCAGCTTTAAAAAATTATCAGCAGCAGCGATTATTACGAGTGAATCAAGTCAAAAAAACAAACACAAAACTGTCGTTACTTTGCCAGATGGCAGGCGACGGTGTGATTGGGGTCAATGGATTTGAGATCTGGTCGGGCTTTGCGACACTGCTCTTCTGCCAGAGGACATCTGGCGGCAAAGCTGCAGCCTTTTGGAAGATTTATCGGACTAGGCGGATCACCCTTCAGCGCAATGCGTGAGCTTGTTCCACCTTTAGCATGTTTTGCCGATGGAACTGCAGACAAAAGCGCCTGAGTATAAGGGTGTTTTGGCTGGCTGAATATGGTTTTGCGATCAGCCTGCTCAACAATTCTGCCAAGGTACATGACGGCAACTTCGTCGCAAAGATATTGAACAACACCCAAATCATGGGAAATAAACAGGTAGGTCAGGTTAAGATCAATTTGCAATTTGATCATCAAATTTAGTATTTGTGCCTGAATTGCAACATCAAGCGCCGATACCGGCTCATCACAAACGATTATCTCGGGATTAGTGGCAAGTGCCCGGGCAAGTGATATGCGTTGACGCTGCCCGCCGGAAAACTGGTGGGGAAACAGATTGCGTTGCTCTGAACGCAGACCCACTTTGGCAAATAATTCTATGACGGCCTGCTCACGGTCATCCGGATTACCCACTTCCATTAAATCCAGAGGTTCGCGAACAATTTCGCCGGCGCGTCGACGCGGATCCAGGGAAGAATACGGGTCCTGGAAAATAATCTGAAAGCGTCGGCGAGCTTTCCGTAATTCATTGCCTTCCAGATCACTGATTGTATCGTCACCAACGGTGACTTTACCTTCAGTGATGTTTACAAGACGCAAAATTGCCAGCGCGGCGGTGGTTTTACCTGATCCTGATTCACCGACAATTCCCAGTGTTTTGCCTTTTGGCACACTGAAATTGATACCGTCCACCGCATAAACTGTTGGTTTCAGGTTTCCAAGAAGGCTTTTTCCACCACCAAAGTGAACTTTTAATCCTTCAACCTGCAATAAATCGCTCATGCCGAAGCCCCGTTTGACAACGCCAGACAGGCTGCATCATGGCTTGGACTGCAATTGACCATCAAGGGTTTAGTATCTTCACATTCCGGCATTTTCAATGAACAACGAGGGGCAAATGCACACCCTTTGCCCAGCTGTGTCAGTGGAGGTACCACGCCAGCAATTTCCATCAATGGCAGACGTTCATCACTAGGTGTTTCTTCAAGATGAGGGACGCAAGAGATCAATCCTCTGGTGTAAGGATGGCGCGGTGATGTCAGTATTTCCTGGGTTGTGCCGGTTTCTATCACCCAGCCCGCATACATAACTGCCACATGATCACACATCTGTGCGATGACGCCCATATCATGGGTAATCAATATAATGGCGGTCTTGCTTTTATTTTGCAGATCTTTGAGTAAATCAAATATTTGGGCCTGAACGGTTACATCCAGCGCAGTTGTTGGTTCATCGGCAATCAACACACGCGGACCACAGGCCAGCGCCATGGCGATCATCACCCGTTGACGCATACCGCCCGACATCTGGTGAGGATAGTTTTTGGCACGTAATTCCGACTCGGGTATTCCAACAGAGCGGATCATTTCAACCGCTTTCGACCAGGCTTCACGCGGCGTACACTGCTCATGCAAACGCAAGCTTTCGGCAATCTGTTCTCCGACAGTAAATACCGGATTTAGCGATGTCATGGGCTCCTGAAAAATCATCGAGATGTCTTTTCCGCGAATTTCGCGCATCCGCGGTTCATCAGCCTGTATCAAGTCTTCGCCATCAAACGAAATGACACCTGATGTCACTTCACCTGGTGGACTGGGTACCAGCCCCATGATCGAGAGTGCGGTCATCGATTTACCACACCCGGATTCACCAACGACGCCTAAAGTTTGGCCTTCCATGACGGAGAGCGAAACATGATCAAGCACACGTGCAGGCCCCGCCCGGGTTGCAAAATCGACAACGATATTTTCAACTTTCAACAAAGCCATGGATCACCGCTCCCGCAATTTTGGATTGAAAGCGTCATTTAGTCCATCACCGACCAGTGAGACAGACAAAACAGTCAGAAATATCATTGCTCCGGGTAATGTCACCACCCACCACGCATCAAGAATATATTCGCGGCCGGAACCGATCATCAACCCCCAACTCATGACATTAGGGTCAGACAGGCCCAAAAAGCTCAAACCTGCTTCAAATAATATGGCAATACCAACGCTAAGCGTTGATGAGACAATCAGGGGCGGTAAGGCATTGGGCAAAATAACGCGCCAAATGATGCGAGAGTTTTTTGATCCGATAGAACGGGCGGCATTCACATATTCCAGATTACGGATACGGATAAATTCTGCCCTGGCCAGACGTGCGGTCGCGGGCCAGGAAACAACGCCGATTGCAATAGCTACAATAGGTAGCGAGGGTGAAAACAGGGTCACCAGAACCATGGCAAATAATAAGGGTGGTAACACCTGAAAAAACTCAGTGACCCGCATCAATATATTGTCGGCCAATCCTCCGTAAAATCCCGCCATGGCGCCAATCGAAATTCCGATAATTACTGTAATTAAGGCTGCCGACACGCCAACCAGCAAAGTCGCATTGCCTCCATAGATCAGCCCGGCAAGTATATCGCGACCCAATTGATCGGTTCCCAGCGGTACAATTGCTTCCACTCCTGGTTCCGTAAATGGCGCCCAGATAATGTCAAACGGGTCGACAACATATATAAACGGACCGACCACTGATACGATGATGATTAATAACAACAGCCCAAGCCCAAACAATGCCAGACCGCTTCGTCGAAAAACTGCCCATGCCTCACTCAACGGGCTTTCAGCTACCAATTCAGTGGTTGTTATATCACTCACTATTTCGGTGCCCCCACTCTTGGATCAACCAGGCGGTAGGTCATATCGGTGATAATATTGGCAATAATGACCAACACGGCAGAGAAGAACAATATTCCAAGTATTGTGGGATAATCACGCGCAAGGATTGATTCAAATGCCAGTGTCCCCAGTCCCGGCCAACTGAACACCGTTTCCACCAGAACCGCGCCGGAAATCACCGAACCAAATTGAAGACCGGCAATGGTAACTATGGGCAATATAGCATTGCGAAGGGCATGTTTGGAATAAATCTTGAATTCTGACACACCTTTTGCCCTGGCAGTTCTGATATAGTCTGATCCGAGAATTTCCAGCATACTTGCGCGGGTTAATCGGCTGTATTGAGCCAGATATACGATTGCCAGGGTGAATGCAGGTAAGACTAGATGATGAGCAACATCCATACCTCTCACAAACATTCCGCCTTCAGTTCGAATATCATACATGCCCGATATCGGGAATAAGGGTATGACTGAAGCAAATAGGATCACCAGCATGAGACCGGTCCAGAAGATGGGCGCAGCGTAACCTACTATTGAAACAATCGTAACGAAATAACTGAGATATCCGTTAGGTTTTCGCGCTGCAATAACACCAAGGGCAGTGCCAATTACCAAAGCAAACAGCAATGAGGTAATCACCAGCAATAATGTCGGTCCAATACGTGAAAGTATCAGATCCAGAACTGAGGAATTGTAGAAAAAAGAATTGCCCAGGTCACCTTGAACTGCTCGAGAAAGATAGACCCACAATTGCACATGCAACGGCTTGTCAAGACCGTAACTCTTACGGATATCATCGAGCATTTCCTGGGTGGCACCACCCATTTCACCGGCAATTACGTCAGCGGGGTCGCCAGGCGCCATATGAATGAGCAGAAAATTCAAGACCAATACTGCGAAAATCAGTAGTATGGACCAGGCCAGCCTTCTAATCAGTGCAGATAGAAATGTCATCCATTATTCCGTTTGGTTTCAGACGTATTACTGAGCGTCTGTTCAAGAATACACGACAGGGTTTGGGCGGTATAAAAAACCCTGCACTACTTATATTTGCAGCGCAGGATCAACTTTATAAGTTTATTTTAAAAACACATTATCCATCGGGGCCATTGCACCCCAGATTGATGTTGGAGCATTGCCAATTTTGTTGGAATAAACTGTATGGTATGGCAGTTCATTTAGAAATACCTGAGGTGCCTCATCAACAATGATCGCCTGAGCCTTTTGATAAAGATCGACCCGTTTGGCCTGGTCGAGTTCTGCACCTGCTGATGCAAGAAGCGCATCGACATCCTTGTTACAGTAGCTTTGGGTATTAGACCAAATCACACCCTTTTTGATGTTGCTGCAAATGTACGTGCGGTGAACACCAATGACCGGATCACCCCAGTTGAAAACGATGTCCATTGACATTTCAAATTCGTGACCACCTACACGCTTTGCCCATGAGGGAAAATCTGGAGATGAGCGAAGCGAAACTATGATTCCGACTTTCTTCAATTGAGGTTTAATATATTCAGCTACAGTTTTTTGCATTTCGGCAAAGGCTGGAATAAAGTCGAGCTCAACTTTAAAACGCATGCCGTCACCGTCAGCTTTGAAACCAGCTACATCAAGCAACGCTTTGGCTTTGTCCAGATCAAGGTCATATGCCTCAACATCCGGTGCCCCATAGGGGCTACCCAATACAACGGGACCTGTGGCTGTTTTGGAAAAACCACTGTGCAATGCATTGACGATGAACTTGCGATCAATCGCATAGGCAATTGCCTGGCGTACGCGTTTGTCTTTGAAGTATTTATTGGTGGTATTAAAGGCCAGCCAGTTGAGAGGGCCAACTGCAGCATAACCTTCGTTGGTCACTGTCAAATCGGCATTCTTTTTAAGGCGTGCCAGATTGCGGGTGCCGGTCAAGAACGGCAACATATCTATCTCGCCCTTGTCGACCGCTAAAACCATGCTGGTCACATCTTTGTAATTCTTGATGATTATGCGATCTAATAAAGGTCGATCCTTGATGAAATAGTTTGGGTTTTTCTTCAGGATAACATGTTCGCCCGGCTTGAATTCTTCCAGCATATAAGGACCTGAACCAACCGGTTTGGAATTGGCCGGGTGTTTTTTAGCATCCTGTCCATCACCATAAACATGTTTTGGAATAATTGGCAGCAATGCAGATGACATGGCAAGCAAAGCAGCGGGATGGGGTGATGAAAAATTGATGATTGCTGTATGGGCATCAGGGGTCTCAACTGAAGTCACCGGCGCAAACATTGTTTTAAATGGATGATTGTCTTTCACCGTCTGAACTGAAAACGCGACGTCTGCTGATGTAATTGGTTTGCCATCATGAAATGTTGCGTTTTTACGCATGTTTAACGTGATAGATTTGCCATCTGGTGAAGTTTTCCAGCTTTCTGCCAGATAAGGCTGCGGATTCCATTTGTCATCAAAACGGATCGGTGTTGCAAATATCTGTGTTCCGGGCACAGCGGTTGCGATACCTGATTGAACGGCAGGATTAAGGTGCCGGGGTTTTTGTGTTGTGCCGATAACGACGGTGCCACCTGCTTTCTGGGCAACAGCAACTCCCCCGGTTATTACCGTTGAAGCCAACAAAGATGCGGCCAGTAGATATTTAGCGAATTTCATAAAGAATCTCCCATTTTATTTTGACAAAAATCTGCAGGTTATATTTTTCAAAATCGTATCGCAGTCTACATATTAGGGATAATGTATTTTAAAGCGTCAATTCCTCTGTTTTATTGAGGAATAAATTCGCCTTTAAGCATCTATGGGAGTGACAACAAAATCCTGAAAAACACCCTCGGACTTGAGGCGGACACAGGCTTCAATGACCGCTTGCGAAACATGCGTTAACCGATTCATCCCATGATGAATGATGCCAAATTCTGGCGCGAGATACCGTGATGACAACGGAATACGCACCAGATCTCCCATCGTGTAAGTCTGTTTGGTACGTGGTTTTACATTGAATATTGAATAACCGAATTCCGCAGCCACAAGTGAACGCACCATTTCGGAAGAACGCGACAGATATAGTATGTTGGGCTTGAGATCGCACTGGTCAAATAAATCTAACATGTAGGATCGTGTACGGTCCAAATTGAGCAAAATCAGGGGTTCATCAGCCAATTCTGCCAATTCAACACTTTGCCGGGATGAAAGTGGGTGACTGGCACTGAGCGCGATATGGGGCGGCGCAAAAAACAGACTCTGGAAATGGAAACTATCGGGCAACTCAAAACTATAGGTCAATGCGAGGTCAATTTTGTCGGTTTTCAATAATTCAACCATATTTTCGGCATCACCCTCAATGATCTGAATTGTCAGATTGGGATGAGCTTCCGAGACAATTTTCAACACCAAAGGCAAAATGATGGGTGCAATCGGCGTGAAACACCCCATACTGATTGATCCCTCGATATTTTCGTTAATACCGATAAGAGCCTGTTCAAAACGGGAGTGTGAGTGCAGTAATTCGCGCACATGTTTCAAAAATTCACCACCAAAACGGGTCGGAGCCACTCCTTTGGAAGGATTTCGGTTGAACAGAGGCTGTGAAAGCTCCGCTTCAACTCCATCGATGGCAGCCGCAATAGAGGAAGGAGAAATACTAAATTCGCTTGCAGCCGCAGTTATTGAGCGCAACCGCGCAGTGGCTTCCAGATAACGCAATTGTTTAAGAGTGTAACGCATAATTCCTCAATGAAATATGTGAACTTATCGGCAATAATACATTATTCAGATGAACATGAAACCGCTACGACTGGAATATATCATGAAAGAGAAAAACTATGTCGACTACTGTTTTCGAAGCAAAAAAAGTTATTACTATGGACCCAAATTGCCCTGAGGCAACCCATGTCGCGGTTCGCGAGGGGCGAATACTGGCAGTTGGCGATCTGAAAAAAGTATCCGGCTGGGGACCCTACTCGCTTGATGACAGCTTTAAAGACAAAACTATTTTACCGGGCTTTGTTGAAGGCCACGCTCACTTGTTAGCCGGAGGAATGTGGAAATACCTTTATGTCGGCTATCAAGATCGTGTCGATCCCGACGGCAAATTGTGGAAGGGAGTAGTGACAATTGAAGATGTTCTGGAACGTCTGGCGCAGGAAGATGCAAATCTACCTTCCGATGTACCGCTAATCGCCTGGGGGTTCGATCCAATATTTTTGATGGATACGAGGCCAGACAAATCAGATTTTGACAAGATATCAAAAACCAGACCGATTGTGGTGATGCACTCAAATTTTCATGTGATGACGGTCAATTCTGCTTCCCTTTTGATGGCCCAATATGATGCAAATACGAATGTTGATGGTATTGCCAAGGATACAAATGGAGAACCCAATGGTGAATTGCAGGAAATGGCTGCAATGTTTCCACTGATGCGGCGACTGGGTATTGATTTTCGAGAATTGGGCCGCACCCAGGATGCTGTTGAAGCATTTGGTCGGGTATGCAACCGGGTAGGTGTTACTACCGCAACTGATCTGATCAATGAGTTAGATGAAGAAGCGATTGCCGGACTAAAAAAAGTAACCGAAGCTGATGGATGTCCCATTCGGTTGGTACCGATGTTAAATGGATTGTCACAAACACCAGCAGATACAGCTAAACGCGCGCTGGAACTCAAAGAGTTGAGCACTGACAACCTGCATCTGGGCGGGGTTAAACTTGTGACCGACGGCTCAATCCAGGCTTTTACTGCGCGCCTACGCTGGCCTGGATACTACAATGGTGCGCCAAATGGCATCTGGAATATTGCCCCACAGCAGTTAAATTCAATGGTCGATACCCTGAACGAAAATGACATAGCAATGCATATTCACACGAATGGAGATGAGGCAGTCGATGCGGCACTTGATGCTGTGGAGATTGCCATCAAAAACTACCCAAACCCTGATCACAGAATAACCCTTCAGCACTGTCAAATGGCCGATAAAGCCCAATTTCAACGAATGAAAAAACTGGGGGTATGTGTCAATCTGTTTTCCAATCATATTTACTATTTTGGTGATCAACATGCTGCCATAACAATAGGACCGGATCGTGCTGAGCGCATGGATGGAACGCGCAGCGCACTTGATCACAATATACCTCTGGCTATTCACTCGGATGCACCGGTTACTCCCATGGGGCCTCTCACCTGTGCATGGGCGGCATCAAACAGAATAACGACCAGTGGAGCGGTTCTGGGAGCACGTGAATGTATTTCGGTTGAGGAAGCGCTACATGCTGTCACGCTTGGGCCCGCCTACACCTTGAAAATGGATGGAAAAGTAGGCTCAATCGAAGTCGGAAAATGGGCCGACTTTGTAATATTGGAAGACGATCCGACGAGCGTTGATCCTCGCGTACTGAATGATATCGAAGTTTGGGGAACCGTACTTGGCGGTGTACATCACAAAATTCCGCAATAAGTTGTCAGGTTCGAACTGATGCCCAATGATCAATTTCCATTGCCGCTCACCCCATTGGCACTTACTATTGTCTCCGGATATCTTGGGGCCGGAAAGACGACGCTTATAAATCATCTTTTGCGTAACACAGACGGGCGGCGTCTAATGGTGTTGGTCAATGATTTCGGCGAATTGCCGATTGATGCGGATTTAATTGAATCCCAAGACGGTGACACGCTCAATCTGGCAAACGGCTGTGCGTGTTGTTCCATGGGTGGCGATCTGTTTAATGCGTTGGTAAATACGCTTGATCGCAGGCCACGCCCGGACCATTTATTGATTGAGGCAAGCGGTGTTGCCGACCCTGTCAGAATAGCCAATATTGCCCTGGCAGAACCTGACCTGGTATTGGACGGCACTCTGTGTCTGGTTGACGCCGAGAATATTGGTGAGTTTATCAATGACGACCAAATTGGCGAAACCGTCAGCCATCAACTGGCATCTTCAGACCTCATTTTGGTAAATAAGCTGGATTTGGTCGATGATAACTGCCGCTCGGAATTGGCTGAACTGCTGGCAAATAACGCTCCCAAAGCACAGAAAATTGAAACTGAGTATTCCCGCATTCCAATTGATGTTGCAATCGGAAACCATGATCAGATGGCAATAACTAAAAGAGAACAGTTGTTAGCTGGCGGCCATAGTGAGCCTTATATCAAATGGTCAAAAGTGTGTGAGCGCTATCTGAACCGATCTCGTTTTGAGGAGGCACTCGACACATTGGGTGACCGCCTGTTGCGATTGAAAGGCATCGTGTATTTTAGCGACAGTAACAGGCCTCACATCGTTCAATATGTTGGAGCCAGAGGGTCGATAACCCAGAGTAATGGCGAAACGAATACCAATCACAACCACTCTCGACTGGTGGCCATCGGAATAAAAGGAAGAATTAAAAAAAGCGAACTGGATGCAATTTTTTCGGGAATTTAACGCTACCGGCAATTAGTAGCTTGTTTGAATGCTAATTCAGGAATAGCCTGCAGTTTTAGAGTATTGGACTTTAGAGTCTGTTCAAGAATACACAACAGGGTTTGATTTTGCAAAAATTGATCAATATCACGGATATTTTCGCAGCTCAGGGTGATGCCCTTTGCAAGAGAATATTCGCCGATAGTGGGCAATTTATGCAAAACCCTTCGGGCGGGCCATATTTTGGTGCTTATTGGGACAAATCAAGTTTGAAGGCAACCAGCCTGCGGCACTTGATTTGTCCCAATGATCCCTCAAAATATGACCCGTCAAACCCTGTTGTGTATTCTTGAACAGACTCTTAGGGATCCCAAGCGGAAATTCAATGACAAAACATGCACTGGATGCACCCCAATTTTATCTGACTGCACCGGCGAGCTGCCCTTATTTGGATGGCAAACTGGAGCGCAAGGTATTTACCCACCTGGTTGGCGAGAAGGCGTCTGCCATCAACGATATGTTGACACAGGGCGGTTTTCGGCGCTCACAAAATATTGCTTATCGACCCGCCTGTGATAATTGCAAGGCCTGTGTCTCGGTGCGTGTGATAGTTGATCAGTTTTCGCCTTCTAAATCCCTGAAAAGAATACTTTCAGCCAACAAAGACCTGATGGGCAGTGAAATGCCTCCATCACCAAACCCAGAGCAATTTTCATTGTTCTGCGATTATCTGGCAAGCCGCCACAAAGATGGTGGTATGGCGGGTATGACATCGCTTGATTTTGCCATGATGGTGGAAGACAGTCATGTCAATACCAGCGTTATAGAATATCGCAAACGCGGCATCGATTCCGGCATTACAGGTAAAGGCAGTGGACCGCTAATTGGCGTTGCTTTGTCCGATGTGCTGGCTGATGGCCTGTCGATGGTTTATTCTTTTTTTGATGTCGATGAGAAACACAATTCACTCGGCAGTTATATGATATTGGATCATATTTTCAGAGCGAGGAAACTTGGCCTTCCTTATTTGTATTTGGGATTCTGGATAGAACAATCACCAAAGATGTCATACAAAACTCGATTTAAACCCCAGCAACATCTAATCGCTGACAGCTGGCAAGATATTGAATGATGATTTTGCTATTATAAGCAAATTATTACGAACCGTTCGCTCCAATTCAAATTCAGAAAGATAGTCGTCTCATTAAGGGATAATTGTGCGCAGAGATAATACATTGCTGGGTATTTTGTGCGTGATGACCGGCATGGCAACCGGGTCGCTGATGGATGCAACAATCAAGTCCCTGTCTGGCGGCTATCCTCTCCATGAAATCGTCATGGCAAGATCAGTAGTAGCAATTTTTTTAACCATTTTCATTGTCCACCTTGAAGGCGGGTTATCGATGCTGGTGACAAAGAGGCCCTTTGTCCATCTGACGCGAGGACTGTTGATTGTTGTTGCCAATATGACATTTTACATGGCGATTTCATTCATGCCGCTGGCAGAAGCAACCGCATTGTTCTTTGTTTCACCTTTGATCATTACCGCTTTGTCAGTGCCGTTTTTGGGAGAAAAAGTCGGCTGGCGGCGATGGTTCGGCATTATTGTCGGATTTCTTGGTGTGATAATCATGATCAGGCCGGGTGTTAATACAATTAGCATTTATTCGTTTCTGCCAATTATTGCAGCCAGCGCCTATGCATCAACGCAAATTATTACGCGAAAGCTTGGCGTTACCGAAAAAGCATCGGTGATGTCCTTTTATATTTCGCTGACTTTTGTTGTAATTGCCGGTTGTTTCTGGTGGTTCATTGGCGATGGCTCCCTGTCAGGACAATACAATCCCAAGATAGAATTTCTTTTCCGCGCTTGGAAAATGCCAGATCCAAATGACGCTATGCTAATGGTGTTTGTCGGTATTCTGGTGGCAATTGTTGGATATATGCTGTCACAAGCCTATCGTGTAGCGGATGCAAGTGTTGTTGCGCCTTTTGAATATGTCACGCTACCGTTGGCGCTATTATGGGGTTATCTGTTTTGGAGTGAAATTCCTGATATCCATGCAGCGATTGGTATGGCTCTAATTGTTGGCAGCGGATTATATATATTCTTCAGAGAAAAGCGCACGACCGGTATAATTGATGAAACCTATGGCATTGAATGTGAAAAGAAAAACCGCAAGCAAAATGTATAAATCGATAACTATATACGTGTAAATACCAGGGGAACACAGTATGTTAAATGACTGTGGACCGGGTCGGAACAACAAATCCCCTTCCCAACCAAATCAATATCCCCGGCACATAAATATTTTGCGCTGGAGGATTGAGACTATTTCGAGTTTGCTATTGCTCCAGAGTCTATCAGGCTTAGTTTGAACCATTTGATGGAGCCAAATCCGTTTATATGCTGGGCGCGGAACGCAGTCCGATACTGGTATCGGGCGAGTTGCGCAACAACGCAGATGGACTGATTTGGCCCACCGAAGGCTTGTTTTTCACGCCCGCTGGATTGTGTTATGCTTCGCTTATGGTCATAAACCCTTTGCAAGAGAATACTCGCCGATAGTGGGCAATTTATACAAAACCTAATGGGCGGGCCATATTTTGGTGCTTATTGGGACAAATCAAGTTTGAAG
>JAAENI010000787.1 GCA_024224595.1 Hyphomicrobiales bacterium | reverse complement strand
GCGAAAAAACAACGAAAGAATTTAGGGGGTTGTGGGATCCAGGTGATGACTATGAAAAGGACGGTAAATTTGTTTTCAACAGGCGCCAAATCGACGGCCGTCATATCTGGATAGACAAATTTATGACTTCGACTATGGGCATTCTGATTAGCAATGAAATGCATGATGCATTGATGGCTGCAAAAATCACGGGAATGGGTTTCAACAGTTTTGAAGAAACTAACGACGTTCCATAATGGACATTACGCAATTTGCGTCATCCATAATGCCCCATATCTTGTGTTTTTCTCATTTCGTAAAACAGCAAGTATATGGCGCATACCACACAAAAATGTTGCTCTTGGCAACCAGTAAAACGGCGGGTTTCTGTCAGTATAAAATTGGTGGAATCTGAAAATATTTAGAGTTGTTTGTTTGTGCGGGTTTTATACTGCCAAACATGTTCCATAACGGCTATTATCACACCAGAACCTGTACGCGCAAAGCTAAAATGTCACCTATCAGCAAACGTGAAAATTATTATGCTCACGATTTCCGGGAAATTGCCAATGCAGCAGGCGCGCCAAATTCCGTTTGGTCAATGGATGCCAGAGCAGGTGCAATAACTGAGGTTGAAGAAGTCACCGATATCGGCATGGCTCAGAAAATGGCAGGCCATAAAAGCGCCAAAACCACACAAGGTTATGTCAGTGGTGACAGCGTAAAAAACAACCGGGAAGTTGCCAAAGCAAGGTCAAAATTGCATAAATGAAACGGCAAATGAAGCTAAATCGTAGAACAGCAATGATTTCAAACAGTTGGTCTGGAGCGGGTAGAGGGAATCGAACCCTCGTATTCAGCTTGGAAGGCTGCTGCTCTACCATTGAGCTATACCCGCTTTTTCAAGACCCGATTTCCCGCAGCATCAATGCCTGTGGCATTAACCTGAGAGAATGGTGGAGGGAGCTGGATTCGAACCAGCGTACGCTAAGCGAACGGATTTACAGTCCGTCTCCTTTAACCACTCGGACACCCCTCCATTGCAATAAAAACAATAACTTAGTCAACATCCAAAATCAGTTTGTTGTGCAGAATTTGATATGTGGTGCAAAACGTCTCCGAAAGCGTTGTCTACATACCAAACCAGAATGCAATTGCAAGACGTTTTTCCATTAACAGTTGCAATAATATTCATCATTCCCAATTATAGCCCATGGCCACCCTATACGAACCAGTAACATTCTCGGATATGAATGAACCAGGTGATCGACTTATAGTTTATTGAGTGGAATAATCACCTTCCCAAGGATAAGCAATCAACTCCCAAACATTACCAATCATATCATGTGTAAAACACACGACTTGATCAGCCAATTTCGCCTGTAACTCATTTCGGCATCAATAAAGACGGCCAATTTCCGTGCGATGATTAAACTTGCCGCGACAATCTGGGGACTTGGAAAATGGTGGAGAACATGACAATATCATGGCGTCTGGCTGTTCCATCTGAGGATTTTATTTTAGAAGGATATTTGATGTTAAAAACGTTTATTTTGTCTACTGCACTACTTTTGTTGGCACCCTCCACAGGAAATGCTGATGAACTTCTCGGCAGCTATGTTGCGCTGTTAAGTTCCCATGACCACTTTAATTCAAGAGGAGCCCGGTTAACAAAGCCATGGCAAATTATTCGCCAGGACAGAGCAAATTTTCACAAATTTGGAATACGCGATGGTTTGGATCAGTCAGACACTTTTTTTCATTCAATAGCCAACAGATCGATTGCTGAGAGAATGGTTATGAATGGTTACATTGCACCTGGCCTGTCACATAGGATTACAAACGGAGAAGTCGCTGTCAGAGTAGAAATTTACGGCATGGGATCAACAGGAACTTCGTTGCGAATTTTGGTCTACTAGACAGTGCAGCGTATTAAATTGATGCCAGGCATCATCACCGCCACCTGTCTCATTGTTTTGCTCATTGGCGGGGTTGCTGCCAATGCAGCGAACGACATTTCGCTTTCAAGAAGGCTTGAAATTTTAAAAAACGCATACCCGGATGCCATCAAGGATATTCAAGCCAATTTAATCATCATGCATGACGGCACATCGATGCAGATCGATGACGGAATAACCAAAGATCATCAGACCAGGTTGAAGAAAGCTGACATTAAAGATTCCCTGTCACAGATCTATCCGCTAGGGGCCTGTTTCACTGGGCCTCCAAATCGCAACTTCGATCCAGGCCGAATTCGTAATAGTCAATTTATGCGCATGTTATATGGGAAGACTAAATCGAAAGCGCGTAACAATCTAACGCGGATTTCCTGGTTCGGTTCACGGGTGTTATTTAACAGGCGTCATGGCGCTGCTGAAGCACTTGAACTTGTCAGGGAATCGCTGGAAAAACTGCCGGAAAAATATGCCAGATATTTCAACAAAACAGCGGGAACTTTTAACTGGAGGATGATTTCAGGTACCAAAAGGCTCAGCGTCCACAGTTTTGGTGCAGCAATAGATATCAACACCAGATATGCAAATTACTGGCGTTGGGCGGGTGGCAAGCCTGGCAGAGTACCAAAGTATCAAAATCAAATTCCACACGAGATTGTCACAGCGTTTGAACGCCATGGCTTCATTTGGGGCGGAAAGTGGTATCATTTTGATACCATGCATTTTGAGTATCGCCCCGAACTGATTGCAATCGGCAAATTGGCAGAGGAACGAGGTTGCACCCGATAAGATTTTGATCTCTTTAGTTGAAAACGAGCCCCTGAACCAGCAGCCCAAGCCCGATCAGAGGCGCGTAAATCACAACTTCAGATACATTGCCATCGCTCCTTGAAAGTGATGATGGTAATATCATTGATCTACCAGCACCACCAAAAGTTCCACAACCGCTAAAATTGGCTGGTCAATGCTCTTGTGGTGATCAGCCTGCAATGGTCATGAAAACTGCCAATCACAAGATGACACAGTATCCAACGGCAATGACAAATCCGCTGAGGGTCGTGTCAATTTCCGTACGCTTTTTGATGAACATTGAGAATAATATTTTTTGGCATAAGCCGGATATCTTGCAAGCAATAAAGTTGCGGAGAATGTTGCACCGGCGGCTCCGATAATCAAGTAATGAAAAAACAGTCCAATACTGGGTGTAGATTCTTTGAAGCTGATATCATCTCACATCCATTTCATTGGTCACCGTATTCGGCTGGGCAGTCAGAGCGCCAATCTGATCATTCAACATGATCAAAACTCCTCCCAGGACTCATCTTCCGTAGCCAATGCTGCATTTCCTTGGGTCCCGCCAAAGGAACTCGCTATTTTGCGGGTCAAAGCACGCGCGGGTGATGGTCGCGACCTGTTTTGATCTTTGGCCACTTCCAGCTGGGCATTCGTTCCAGATTTACCGGTAGTGAATTCCTTCAGCATCTCGTCAATCCTGTTGACTTCATTACCGAGTGCAAGACTAGCTGCATTAGTCTGCTCTGCCGCTGCTGCATTTTGCTGGGTGCCCTGATCGATACTATTGACCGACTGGTTGATTTCCTGAAGGCCGATAGACTGTTCACTTGCGGCTGAAACGATTGACGATACATGTCCGTTGACTTCCGTAACTTCAGAGACGATCTGCTCAAGCGCCTTGCCCGTCTCTTTGACCAGCGAAGCACCGTTCTTTACCTGTTCTCCAGAGGTTGTAATCAGTTGCTTAATCTCCTTGGCTGCGCTTGCCGAACGTTGTGCCAATTCACGCACCTCCTGGGCAACAACTGCAAATCCCTTGCCAGATTCACCCGCCCGTGCGGCTTCAACACCGGCATTAAGTGCCAACAGATTGGTCTGGAAGGCGATGTCATCGATGACGCCAATAATATTGGCTATTTCCTCTGATGAAGTTTCGATCTTGCCCATTGCAGCAATCGCATTCTGGACAATTTCACCCGAATGTTCTGCATTGCTCTTGGTGGTGGATACAAGAGCGCCTGCATCTTTTGCACTGTCTGAGGAGGTTTTCATCGCTGTAGTGGTTTCTTCCAGAGCAGCGGCTGTTTCTTCAACGGCAACCGCCTGTTGTTCAGTACGCTTGGCCAGATTACTGGCAGCATCGTGGATTTCTCCGGAGCCGGAAAGAATTTGGGTGGCGGCAATACCGATCTGATCAATCGTTGATGCAAGTTCGCCAATTGCATTGTTGAAATTATGCTTCAACTGCTGGTCAGATTCCGGAAAGTCCTCGGAAATCCTGTAACCAAGGTTCTTGGATGCAACGGCTGTCATTGCTCTGTCAAAGGCATCCGCAACAAGCCTGCGTTCAGCCATCCTTGCTTCATCCAACTCGATTTGTTTCGATTTTTCAGCATCCTTTAGCTGTTTTTGTTTACTCTGTTCTGCTTCCAGCCGCTCATTGCGCAATGCGTTGTCTTTGAACACCTGAACAGCATTAGCCATCTCGCCTATCTCATCGCCACGATCAATGCCTTCAACATCCACACTCAAATCATTCTCGGCCAGCAACTTCATCTGCTCAGTAATTACATGTGTCGGGCGGGTTATACTTCTACTGACAATTATTGAAAGGATGATAGCTAGAGACAATACAAACAGCGTGCTAGCCAGCAGCACCGCTAGATTTGAACTCGACTGCGACGCCAAAGTTCTTGACAAGCCGAGAAGGTCATCGGACAGATAATTTTCAACCTTTTTTATTCGGTTGATTTTCAGAGTAATTGCACTAAACCAGTCAGTTGCGTTAACAGTATTCACATATTGCGTATCATAGACGCCGTTTAATGCGATTTCTCGTAATCGTGCGACTTCACTCACATCACTCGCTTGCATTTCCTGATCATAAAGCTTCAATTGATGAGGTATGGCGAATTGCCTGAAAATGGCAATCATAGCCTCTTGTTTGGCAATAAGTGAAGCAAAACGCTGATGGACTTTTGCCTGGAATTTACCAGCACCAAAGCCGGCTGCTCCCATTGCCCGCTCCTGACCGGAGTACTCCTTTGCCTGTAGAAAACTAGTATAGCCTACAACCTGACTTAATATCGTTGCATTATCGCTTAAGAGTGCCATATGCTTTACTGTTCCAAGCATGCTGGCGATAGTACCAGTGTAGTATTTAGCCATTTGCGCGACGCTGGAATCAAGTCTGCCAACTTTACTGCGCTCGCCATCAAGCTTGTCGAGATTGGTTGCCACCTGATTGACAAGAGCTACGAATTCACTGCCATAAGCAGCCTTGTCGAACTTGGCAGTAGCCTCTTGAAATTTACCGCGAAAATTGTTTGTTTGAGTATATTGACTATTGACCTTGTCAGCAGATCCGTTTTTTCCACTACTGCTGATAAAAACAGCAGAAATACCGCGCTCCTTCTGGAGTTCATGCACAAGATTGGTCAAGTTTGGAGAATACATCACAAGTTTTTCAAGCTTGCTCAGCTGCGAGGATTTTTGATACTCCTGATAAATCAGCATCGAACTTAACAGCATTAGTGCTGCGACTGGAAGTACCATAATCAGATTGAGTTTTCTTGCTATCTTCAAATCTCTTAGTAATGGCGATTTCATAGACATACATTACTCCCGGGGAAATTCAGGTTTAATCATTTTATTGACCAGCAATTGGTTCAACAAACAACAACCTTGACGACTAAAGCCGCTTAAGTATTAATAATTAAAAAAAAGGTGGGTCATTACCAACACAGTCACCTGACATCATGCCTGGACTATCAAAATCCATGTGACCGTTACTCCAATTTCTTAACGAGTTAGGTTAAAAAAAAGTTAACGGCGGCTAAATCTCATCAGCCAAATATCCGGAGATCTCCAGTATTATCGCAAGCGCCCCTACGATTATTCATTCCCTACGTAATTCCAGGGCAGCAACTCGTCGACGCAATTGATTTTGTGACCTGCACAATGCGACTGAGAACATCTGTCAACCACGCCTGCGGATCAACGTTATTGAACTCGGCTGTATCATTCAGAGTATAGGCGATGGTAGCTGCGTTTCCTCCACCCTAGCGGCTCATGTAAAGATAGTTTTTTCTGCCAAGGGCCACCGGCTTGACTGCTCGCTCACAAGTATTGTC
>JAAENI010000786.1 GCA_024224595.1 Hyphomicrobiales bacterium | reverse complement strand
TGATCAATACCCTGATCCAGTTTATACTGAACCCACTGGCGCACATCGCTTCTTGCCAAAAGTACCGCCGCGCGATTTACAAGATCATCAAAATCGAGAATGCCGCGTGCACGTTTTCGTTGACCATAAGACAGCAGGACTGCATTGGCCAGTTTGAATAGTCCCAATGAACCGTTCAACATTTTCCAATTCTGCAGCGCATCATTGGCGATTTGGATTGTTTCAAACTCTGCTTCCAATAACTCTGCAAGGTCGGTAATCTGATCATAAAGTGCTTTTACACCAGGAATTTTCTTTCTAAAAACTCCTGTTGCCGTCTGGTAAAGTTGAAGTCGTCGTTTTAGTTTTTGGGCTGAAGTCTGGCTATTTTCATAGATATCGACAAGGTTAGATATTCGCTTGCACTCTTTTTGTTCAAACGTTCCGGCATGAAAACCTAATTCTCGAAATTGAAGATCGTCTATGGGTAAACCAGATAGTATACGAGATGAAATTTCTTCCTCGGATTCAGAAATATCGATGTTGAGGACGTCAGCCAATACGCAAACCGCTTTGTCGGGGCTCAGGTCATTTTGATGCATCCAGTCTTCAAAATCCTGACGATCACGAATAATGGCGTTCAGGCCATTCTCAATTGCCATGTCACTGCCAAATTCCATTGCCTTTTCAAGGGCGCTGGCGAGGAAAGGGTCTTCAAGGGTTTTCGCCATCACTGCCTGGCGTGAATCTTGCAGCAACCTGGATTGTTCATGATCTGCCATGACTTCAAAATGGCCGGAGGTATTTGCTTCGAGAGTAAACTGGTGAAGGATAGATTCACAAAATGCGTGAATTGTCTGTATTTTTAAACCGCCCGGTGATTCCAGTGCCCTGGTAAACAACAATCGCGCGGTTTTCATCATTGCTGCGCCGGGTTGAGGTTCACCGGTTTGCTTCAGTTCCGCTTCAAGTTTGCTATCATCCATTCCGCTCCAATTACTTAACTGGGTAAAGACCCGGTTTGACATTTCTGCCGCAGCGGCTTTTGTAAATGTCAGGCAGAGAATTTTTGAAGGAGCAACATTGTTAAGTAATAAACGAATTACCCTCTGGGCCAGTACATAGGTTTTTCCTGATCCGGCATTGGCAGACACCCACGCAGAATTGTCGGGGTTGGAAGCCCGGTGTTGATTGGCAATGGTGGTGCCAAGAATTTCAATCTCATCACTGTCGGAAGATAAATTATTCTGATTGTCAATCATGGTCCCCCCCCGCTTCAGCTTCTTCACTACCCCAGGACCATTCACGAATTCGAGCCAAGTGATCATAGTCGCCAGAAATATTCTCTGCCATTTCAACGGCAAAACGGGAGAGATAACCCTGTTCAGGATTGTTGTATCTTTTGATAAGTTGCTCTAGTTCCTCACGTTTTTTGATTGATAATTCCTGGGCACTATTGGCATTGTTATTAATTGGTTGTTGTTTGAAACCACCATGCGGGCGAAGCCTTACATATTCTAGTTGAGATGGAATTTTTGATCCGATGTTTTCAAATCCACCAGCAAGGACCATTGCCCCTTCCAGAGCCAATTGTGGTGCGAGTGTGCGGGCCATGGCGATGGTCGGTCTTAACCCGGTTTTATAATCAATAATTTGAACGCTGCCGTCTTTTAACAAATCTATCCGATCGGCACGCCCTCGTAACCTAAATCCATTTTGGTTCAATGTGATTTTGCCGTCAATTTCACAATAACTGGTATCAATGTTTTTGGATTGTTGTTGTTCGAATGCAATGTAGTCACGAGCGATCTCAATAAATCGTGGCATCCAGATTGCTTTCAGATGAGCAGGAACTTTATTATTGAGCAAATGCCTATTTATGAATGAAAGAAATACCGCCTGTGCTTTTTTGTCAAACGGGTCAATTTTATTTTGTACAAAATCTGCTGCCACATCATGCAGAATGGTTCCACGCATAGCGGGTTCAGAGACAGTGCCAAGAGAGCCCAGCGGTAGTAATTTCAGAATCCGTTTTGCATAGATCGCGTATGGGTCTCTGATCCAGGTTTCAATTTCCGTAATTGACAGGCCTTTTGGGCGATGAATGATTGCTGGTGTCGGGCACGGGCGCTCGATACGTATTGGTACGCTTGTTGGTTGATCGATCCGATCGGATATCTTCAGAAAATAGTTGCCGCGATTTTTGATTGTCGCGGTAAGATTCTTACCAAGAATTGCGGTTAATCGCTGCATCCATCTCGAGGGTACAGTTGGCGCATTATCAACCCGACCAGAGCGGGTCAGAAAGACCTGCGGACTTGCCATCAATTGTTCAAAGTCATGGGCCGATAACCCAGTGCGCCTTTCAGGTGTTGCTAATTCCATGGCGGTTTTCATCGGTCTGTTGAGAAATGGACCGCTATCGTGAAGTTGCGGCCATGTTCCTTCGTTCAAACCACCCATAATGACACAATCGATGGGCTGTAGCCTGGCTTCAAGAGGCCCATAAATTGATATCCGCGGGTGGGTTTTGTCACCAGTGCGTACAATTCTACCCGCTATGATCGCGTCAAAAACAGATAATAATTCATCGGAGCGACAGGAAAAATTGTCATAGCTTGATTGGGATAATTCTTCCAACAGCTTACTCAGTTCAAGACCGGCAGCGCCAGAAAACAGTTTCGATATTTTGTTTTCTGCTTGATTCAGATTTTTTAGTGAGGTCAATAAACAGTCGCACAGTCCAATCAGTTTTACCGGGCCTGTCAAGGCGCTTGATTTTACCAGAGGGGCCAGACTCTGATCGAGATATTTGCAAAACTCGAATAAATTAAGCCAATCATCATCGTCCATATTTTCGACTAAATGAGCGATATGGCTTTTGTCTTGTAGCGCGTCATAATACCGGGTCAGGGCTTCTTCAAACCGACCTGGAGCAGGAATCTCAATGACATCGCGCAGGAGACAAAGTTCGAACAGTCGCCCGGTCGGCATTTTTATGTCATCGTCAACATTGCTACCAAGGAACGAGTTTTTGACGAAGGAAGCCAGAGTGACCGGATCAGGTGGCTGTGTTGTGACCGCAATCATCAGACGGATGAATACGACACAACTGGTGTTTTGTAATGCAACACCACCGGAATCATCTATCTTCAGATTGAATCGCTTCAATTCTGCAGTTACACGTCGCGCAAGATTTCTGTCTGGTGTCACCAGAGCTGCATTGCAATCAGGATTTTCGACCTGTTTGCGCAGCACTAATGCAATTGCCAATGCTTCCTGGCGTTCGCCGGGTGCTTCAATAATGGTAATATCATTTGCGGCAAGATTGATATCATCATTCCTGAAGCGGCTAACCAGATTGCGCCATTGTCCTGTTATGGCACTTGGGAGTAATGCGATTGATGTCAGTTGCGAGCGAAAAGCCAGGTCGATGATTGGCTGCCCCAATACTTTTACTTCATCGCGCGAAATTGCAAGGGTGCACAATAGTTTCGCTAAACCATATTGTGGATGATCCTCACAACCCGACGAAAAACTACCCAGTTTCACGTGCGATGCTGATGGATTAGCGGAACTATTTTCTCCCAAAATTTCAAGCCAGGCATCGTCACTCATGGTTGTATCAAGACCGGGAAGAATTACGGCTCCTTGATCCATTTGACTAATTGCTTTTAAGAAACGAGCCGTGGCTGGTATAGAACCGGTTGAACCTGCAGCTATTACTGGTCCGTCAGGTTGTTTTTGCTGGAGTTGCTTTGTTCGAATATCAAGCAGCAAGCGACGCTGGGTTGATGGATCATGAGCGTTAACCTGTAATAAGTATTCAGGCCAGCTTTTCATGGCAATTTTCAGGAAATCAAGGGTCAGTTGCCACCAGTTGGCATATTCATCCTTTTGAGGAACGATTGATTCAAGGTTTTCCCAGGATATTTCTTCTGTTTCCATTTGATCAATGAGACTGGCGATTTCGCGCGCAAGCCATATTGATTCTGCAGAAGAGGAGGGTATGATAATGTCATCTTCTGCAAACAATTCGCGTGTTTGAATGCCGATCATTTCCACCCATCGTTTGACCAGTTTTGCTAGAACCAGTTGGCGAGATACTGCACTGATTGCTCGTGTTGGCGCATCAATGGTATTGAGTGGAAGGAATGGGTTGATATCTTCTTCGTCGCCATCACCCAATGTGCGCAAAGCCGGCAAAAATGTTGCCTTTGGTCCCAGCAATCTGGAGAATTCACCTCGAAGCGAGCGGACTGCGCGCCTTGTAGGGAGGTAAACAGTCGTTCGGGACAGGAGAAGGGGATCAGTTGAAACTGTCGATGCCGGGTTAAGACTGCCATCCAGAATGAATTGTGCCAGTCGGTTCAGAAATGAAACACCCGGGGCAATTGAATAAACGTTTTTAGCAGGCGACAATTTCGGAATTACCCCGTTGCACTACAAGAACATACTGGACATGTTGATGTTGATTATGAACTATGTATTCAGTAGTGCAATAGCCTGTTCAGCTTTGATCAACGAATCTGGTGTCCCGACATCCAGCCATGTGCCTTCTAGATTTACCCCGTGCAACCGATCTTTTGTCATTGCGCGATCAAAAAGCATCAATGAAGAAAATGGCCCTTCTTGCATATCATGAAAAATCCGAGGGTGAAGAATATAATCTCCAGCAAATGCGTATGGAGCGGCCTTGTTTTTTCCTCGCCAGGACAGACAACCATCATTCTTCATGAAGAAATCACCCGATCCATGAAATCCAACAGCCTGATTTTTGTTGGCAAGTGCCAGTAATATATCCATCGTTGCACTGTCCCATTTATCAAACAGTTGTAAAAGGCTGTCAGGGGTATCATCAATCCAGAATGTATCGGAATTCATGACGAGAAATGGTTTATTGTCAAAATGATTCAGAGCGTTGAGTATTCCCCCTCCAGAATCAAGCAGCAGGTCACGTTCATCTGAGATGGTGATATCAATTCCATCAATATCATTCAAATGTTCTTCCATCTGATCTGCAAGGTAGTGAACATTTACAACGATATTTTTGATACCGCTTTTTCTCGCAGCATCCAGTTTGTAATCAATCAGGGATTTTTGATGAACTTTTACCAGCGGTTTAGGAATATCTTTCGTTAGCGGGCGCATTCGGGTTCCCAATCCGGCAGCCAATATCATTGCATTTTCTATCATAGCCTGATGACTCGTTCACACCACATGCAATAATCCGAAAGGAAGGGATGTTCGAGATTTTTTTTCAGATAGGTACGAATTGCCGGAATGAGTTTTCGGTATCCCGATTTTCCGTCGCGGGAATGTAACCGAACAAAAATTCCCAACAGTTTGCTGGCTCTTTGTGCACCCATCATTGCATATTCCAGTTCAAATTGATCTTTGTCGAGCATTTGACCATTTGCTTCACAGTCGCTCAGATAATGTTCTATAATCTGTTTTTCCAACTGGAGTGGAACGATGACACGCGCATCTTGGGCAAGCGAAACCAAATCGTATACAGCCGGCCCGATCAAAGCGTCCTGGAAATCAATTAGCCCGATTTGGGCAGATCCGGCCTTTTTATTTTGCCAAATTATGTTTGGGGAATGAAAATCTCTCAGTACAATACTTTGACGAAAATTCTGCGCCATGGCACTATATTGTGACCATATCTGTTTGAACTCATCAATATCATCTTTTGTTGCCGAATGTTGGCCATCTTTCAGATACCAATCAGTCAGTAACTCCACCTCAATCAACATTGCCGATTGATCGAATGACGGAATTTGACGAATAGAATTGCCGGCGTTTTGATCAGCAGTAACCCAGTCTGCGGCATGGAGTTTAGAAAGCAGGCGGCCTGATTCAATATAGCGCGCATCAACAGGCTTTTTGTCAGGCGTAATGATTGTATCTGAACCCAGATATTCCAATAAAACCAGACCGTTTTCATAATCCTGAGCATAAATCTCAGGTGCATGAAATCCTCTGGCCCGTAGCAGCTTTGAGATAGTAACAAAGCTTTCTACTTCCTCGGCCAAATGGGCTATTCGTGAATAAGGCAAACCGTTTTTCACCGGCGGTCCATCCGGCGCGCTGGGGGCATCCATTAGAATATAGAATTTATCTTCGAATATGACTAACTCATAGGTGCGGGCCGATGCATCTGCCGCAAACGGTTTGCGCGTATAGGAGATGTTGCTGTGATTGCGAAGAAATGCACCAATTTGCACAGAACGACAATAACGTTTTGCCAAGTCAACTGGCGCCATGACTGTCAAATTGCGGGTCGAGGCATCAACAATCTCAATCTCGATGTCCAATCTGATTGAGGGTAATGCCTGAATGGCCCTGGCCGGCCATTCGATCATCACAATACTGCTTTCCAGGATCTCGTCCAGGCCCAGTTCATCCAACTCACTGGCGTCGGAAATGCGGTACAAATCCATATGGTTCACCGGTGGCTTTCCATCGGATTTGTGCTCTATGGAAATAAGATAAGTGGGGCTGGGGACTTCCAGATCGTTCACGCCCAATAGTTGACGGATAAACGCGCGACAAAAAAGTGTCTTACCTGATCCCAAATCACCGCTTAGGGTTATTGTATCGCCTTCAATTGCAACCTGGGCGAAATCCCGTGCAATCGCTTCAATCTCAGTTTCACTACAGTTTAAATATCTGCTGGTTACCATCAGTAATCCATCAACATAAGGATTATGGGCAATGCGCTATTTTCACTGTGCAGCTTCACGAAATTCGTCAGGTTTAACGGGGAATGTGCAGACAAATTTTGCGCCTCGCCCCTGGGCTGGTTCAATGTGAACATGGCCATTGTGTAACTCCATAAAGCTTTTAACAATGGACAGACCCAAACCGGCGCCTTTTCGTGAATTACCATTTGTACTGCTTTCAAAACGGCTAAATATCATACTGCGTTCGTTGTCAGGCACCCCAGGTCCCTGGTCCGATACAGAAATCAGGACATTATTGTTGTCAGCACTACTTTGCACGCTAATTGTACCGCCATCGGGAGAATGGTTGATGGCATTTGATATCAGGTTGTAGATGATCTGACGAAATCTGGTATTGTCTGCTATTAGATGAGCGGCAGCAGAATCAATCTGTGTATTAATTGCCACATGATTTTCTTCAAGAATTGTTGATAGTTTTTCAACTACGCTGCAGATTGCCGGCTCTAATTCGAATTTCTGCAACTCAAGCTGCATGGCCCCTGCATCAATTGTGGCCAGATCCAGAATATCATCGATGATTGCTTTCAGTACTGACGATGACAGGTTGATGTGGTCGATATATTCTCTTTGTACGGGGTTCAATTTGCCAGTTTGTTGCATTGAGAGCAATTCGCCAAAGCCGGAAATTGTTGTTAGTGGTGTGCGCAACTCATACGACACATGTTTGAGGAAACGGTTTTTAAGGTTTCCGGCTTCTTCCAGTGCTTCATTGCGTTCAGTTAATGCCAACTCAATATTCACGTTTGCCGTAATATCGAGGAAGGTCAGCATAGTGCGTCCGTCTGGCAGGGGCACCAGAGAAAATTCGATAATATTACCGTTTTCCATATAAAGTCGCCCCATACGGCTGGCACGTTCATCATCGTAACCGGTGATACTGCCGACAATATCTTCCCATACATCGTTTGATTGAAACTTCCCTACAAGCTCCTTTGTTAGCACGCTAATGTGATCACCCGATTCAATCCCGGTATTCTCAATTTCAAGCATTTCCCATAATGCGGGATTAGACAACCGAAGTTTGCCATCTGAACTGAAGACAGCGATAGCCTCACTTAAATGATCAAGCGTTTCACCCTGAACTCGAACCAACGAATTATAACTGCTCTTTAACTCCAACTCTTTTGTGACGTCTTCAAATATCCATGTGGCACCACCCAGGGCCTGAGGGCTTGCAACTACCCGTAGTGTTTTCTCATCAGGCAGATGCCACCATTCAACACGAGCTTCCAAAGCTTGATATATTTCAAGTTGATCATCTCGCCATTTGCGCCAATCCGGAAATGTCGGGAGCCGCTTTCCCTCTCTCAGAGCTCCCAAAACATCAGCGTTTGAAGGTTTTGATTCCAAAAATTCAGAATCCAGTTTCCAAAGCTGCTGAAAACAGGAATTATGAAATTGCAGGTTTTTTTCTGCATCAAATATGGCAATTGGTGTGGTTAGTTGATCCAGAATATTAGCGTGACTGGCAATTGTTTGCTTTAGTCGATTGCGTATGTCTTCAACCGCACTTGTGTCGACAGCGATGCCAGCACCGCCGTTTTCGCTGGTTACCTCAAGTACATTCACTATCTTACGATCACCTGAAATGATGGCGGGTAATTGACCATTAAAGATATTATCCGCCTTGAGCTTTTCCTGTATTTCCTCCCGTTCCGAGCGATCAAACAATCTTGCATCATTGTTGATGGCGGCGATAACGTCAGTGGCCTCAACTGCTTTGGCATAGGCATCATTTGCCCAGTACAGACTGCCATCCTTTTTTGTCAGCCAAACTTGCATATCAACACGATCAAAGAGATTTTGTATTGAGTCAAACGTTGTTAATAGTTTTGTATG
>JAAENI010000785.1 GCA_024224595.1 Hyphomicrobiales bacterium | reverse complement strand
TCCCCTAACAATACAATCCGTCAAATATCCTGGGCGATTACTCAAATATTTCGTAATTCGCCCTGGCTGGTTCTCCTGTTCTATTTCATGTTGCTATTACCATTTACTGTGGAGGTTTTCGGTCAGAAAATTGATATCCCCGGCTGGACCAAGGCGACATTCGCGCTTTCGCTACCGATCATGGCAAATGTATCGGAAATCGTGCGCGGTGCGATCAGCTCCATTCCAACCGGCCAGTGGGAATCGGCGGAAAGCCTCGCCTTTTCCCGCACCCAGACCATGTGGAGAATTATTCTGCCACAATGTGTCAAACGGATGATTCCACCGTGGATGAACTGGTATTGCATTTTGACCATGTCTACGCCGTTGATTTCTATCCTCGGTGTCAATGACGGCATGACACTAACCCAAAACGCACTTGCTGCAGAGGGGCGTAGCGAGTTTCTTATCCCGATGTATCTGTGGCTGATGGCATGGTTTTTTGCCTACAGTTATCCAATTGCTTCGCTGACCCGTCGGTTAGAACACCGCTTTGCTGTTGAAACATAGAAAGAGTATGTCATGAACACATCAATGTGGACCGCCGATCAACCCCTGGTATCATTAAGAGACGTGCATAAATCCTTTGGCGCATTGGAAGTCTTAAAAGGCGTTTCACTCAATGTCATGAAAGGTGAAGTAATTTGCATTATCGGGCCGTCAGGCTCAGGAAAATCAACCCTGATCCGCTGTATAAATGCATTGAATGATATCCAGTCCGGCTCAATTACTGTTGAGGGTCAGGAAGTCCATGATCCTAATCTTGACAAGCTCGAATTACGCAAGAAAGTCGGCATGGTTTTTCAACAATATAATCTGTTTCCTCACAAAACAGCGCTTGAAAACATCATGATGGCGCCGCTGTTGGTACTGAAAGAAAATAAAGCTGAAGTAGAAAAACGCGCCCGGGCATTGGTCAAGAAAGTTCGACTCGAAGGCAAGGAAAATAGCTATCCTGGTGAATTGTCGGGCGGCCAGCAGCAGCGGGTCGCCATTGCCCGTTCATTGGCGATGAACCCCGATGTAATGTTATTCGATGAAGTCACCGCTGCCCTTGATCCCGAGACCGTCAATGAAGTTTTGATCACTATCAAGGAACTGGCAGCTGACGGCATGACCTGTATTTTGGTTACCCATGAAATGGGTTTTGCCCGCGAGATTGCCGATCATATCTATTTTACCGATCGCGGTGTAATTGTCGAACACGGGCCACCATCGACGTTCTTTAATGAGGCCAAAGATCCCAGAACCAAAGAGTTTCTTCATCAGATTTTATAATCAGATCGCGCCCTGTTAAGTCTTTCTGAAAGAGCCTCAGAAACGGGTAGCACGGGTAGCCGGACTTCTGGTGACGCAATCAATCCCTCACGCAACAGCCAGTATTTTATTGGTGACGGACTGGGTTCAGCAAAAACAGATCAGTGAGAGCCGACAATTTCTTGTGATGAATCAATAAATTCCGATGGGTAGAATAACTGTCTATTTTTTTGTGTGGTATTACCAATGGAACCATCCAAACCAGGCAAGACAGCACCCACACAACATTACCAATAATTGCCAGTATATCACCAAATCAGATCCCCACAGCGACGAGTATGATTCCCGCCAAAATGAAGTCGGCCAAACCGATGATTTGATAGTGTTTTTCATCCATCTGGAATAATCACAACAACAGGAGTTTGATTATCCGCCTTCGGCAATTTGGCGCTGATATTCAACCGCGTCAAACCAGCCCAGCGATGATTGAACTTCTATATCGTTGTTCAGTTCCCATTCTTCCCATCCACCCATAATTTATGTCAGCTTGGAATCACCGATATGACACGCTTCATGATAGCAATTTTGTTTCTATATATAGATATTGACATTGTCTCAACCCAGGATTGAAACTGTCGCAATGAATCGACTGAAATCACCTGCAATCGCGGCATGTGTGAAGCCTCAGAAAATCACACTCCCATGAACGTATCATTTAATGCATCGGGCGAAATGAATATCTGCGCTCATTCGGGGTATTGGCAGGGTAAATCGACAAGCATTCTGTTTTCTGCTGCATATCTAACCCTGATCAGCGACAATCTCAAATGGAACGCCAAATCAACAGGCAAATTTACCACCGCTGCCCTGACTGTTGATCGCACAAAGCTGACTGCAGTGATCATGATTGAGAATTTCGCTCACCCTATGATATGTCAATCAAGAAATTGAGATTCAGGTTAGGTACTAGCAGTCTGTCGGACTTGCACAATCACTGTTAACAAAACTGGATATTGGTCCGGTTTTTCGTTCATTTTCGTTAAGTATTCCCGATATTCGCCTCAAATGATCGAAATATCGACCTCAATTCCAGTTCTGTTCTCAATAATTGCTCAAGTCCGACAGCCTGCTAGGGACTGTTGACATTCTAGATCATGGTGCAGGTTTGGCCAGATTGGTTCAGTATTGTAGTGTGAGAAGGAAGGACATACGTGTATATTCAACGACGAACAGTACGATACTGAACTAATCTGGCCAAATCACTTTCAGGACGAAATCAATTTGCTCACTGGACATCGCATTTCGCGCCTTAAAGTGCCGGCACTACAGCGTTACGAAATGCTTGCCATTAAACAAATCG
>JAAENI010000784.1 GCA_024224595.1 Hyphomicrobiales bacterium | reverse complement strand
GGACGTGATACTCGAATCCAGCGTATCACCCACAACAATCAATGCAGACCGTGTGCGACTTCGCCAGGGCCTCATCGCCCTGTTGCAGAATGCCCGGTTTCACGGTGGCGGCGTTGCGCGTGTTTCGCTGGATCGAACACCATCAGGCTATCGGATAACTGTCGAGGATAAAGGTCCAGGAATGACCGATACCGAGAGGGAGCATGCTTTCGAGCGGTTCTTCAGGGGATCAAATGCATCCCATGCCTATTCCGAAGGAACCGGGCTTGGACTGCCGGTGGTTCTCGCCATTGCCAAAGCGCATGGCGGTTCTGCTCGTCTAGAAAATGCCCCTGGCGGTGGAACATTGGCCGTGATTGAATTACCCAAACAGTTACAGCTTAAGGCGGTTTCATGAATATACTTCTGGTTGAAGACGAAATGCGTGTGGCCGATTTCATCAGTCGTGGGCTGAAATCTGAAGGCTGGCCGACTGAACACGCGCCTGATGGTGAAACTGCGCTTGAGCTATTGCGGGATCACGATTATGACGTGATCGTACTTGACTTGATGCTCCCCGGAATCTCCGGCCTGGATGTCTGCCAAAAAATGCGGGCACGTAAGAATTTCACGCCAGTGTTGATGTTGACCGCGCTTGATAGCACAGATGAACGGATAGCTGGCCTGCGCCTTGGTGCCGACGACTATTTGCCAAAACCGTTTGACTTCGAAGAGTTGCTGGCACGAATTCAAGCACTTCATCGCAGGTCAATTGCCTTTCAAAGCGGTGCGCCCGGCGATCACTTGTCTTTTCGGGGGCTGGTCCTCAATCGTGAATCAATGCAGTTTTTTGTCGACGGGAAAGAGATTTACCTATCATCTACCGAACTCGGTCTGCTCACATTGTTTCTTTCCAACCCAGACAAACTTCTTAGTCGGGAACGCATTTTGAATGCCGTTTGGGGAATACAGGAAGATCCACTGACCAATATTGTAGATGTATATGTCGGGCGGCTCCGTAAAAAAATTGGCCAGTACGGCAATCATATATCAACTGTTCGTGGTACCGGATATCGCTTTGGCTGACATGAAATTGCAAGGGGAACAATACTGTACGCGTCAAGAAAGCAGCCAGTTTGGGTGACCTGGCCATCCCGCCAGATGATATTGAAACATACAGATAATCGTAGTCTGACCGGAAATTTACAAAAAATTATGGGTAACTCTATACCTCAAAATCTGCACATCATTAAAATTCATGACTTGAATGCCTTTGCCGGCAAATCTATTTCGTGATTTTCTATAGTAACTGGCTCCATCGGAAGGTTAGTGCGCAGGAACCGTCAGGCTCTTAGTGAATTGATGGAATTTTCGCCCCGCCAACTGGCCGATATCGGAATTCGTAATCGCCAGGATATTAGACCGTTCCGTGTAAACAAGAAACGGTCTAAATCAGTTGTTTACCGGAGCGACCGCTCGCTGTCTTCGGTTAATAGTGGATGATGAGTTTCTCCCAAGTTTATCATCTTCGCTAGTGCCCAGCCTGGGCTCTTGGCGGCGGGTATTTTTAGTGCAGCCTCTGAGATCATAATGTTCGTGATGTGCAGAAATGCACATCGCAACCTGTCAAGAATAGCTAGGTATGTATTGTACATGACTGCTTTACTCGAACATGAAACTGTTGGCAGCAAACTGGCATCAGGGATAACAACAATGACATTTTTAAATTTCCAGATAGGCCATCCAGAAAATGCAATGTTTTTTCCGTACACCTCCGACAATGATATTGAAACACGCTCCTGTCAGCGAGACAATGGATTTGTCCTGGTTGAAAACACGGCAGAAAAGGACAGACAGGCCATTCTGCTGGCCGCTTTTGGCGGTATCCTGACCATCGTAATAGCCACGGTTACGTTGAACACGTATCCAGTTGCGATTTGCTTTGTGGGGACACATTGTTAATCACTACGTTATTGATGCGCTAAAATGGCAACGTTCATATTTCGCTGAAATTTTTCAGGTAAATACATATGATTGAAAAGTTGATTGCACAATATGATTTACTGAACCACGAAATTGATGCCCTTATTCAGTGCGAGAGTATTTCCGAAATTGAGATTCTTGGTCGTCAGGCGGATAAAGTGCTTGATGATATCATTCACTGTGAATGCAATTCCGATGATGAGGCTCAAACAAAATTTAAGTTTCTGATTAATTTGATGAAGCTTGAATATTTTGAATCTCGAAAAGAAGTGATCGGAGACGAATTAATTGCGATGTTTGATAAAAGCTAATTTTTCCCGGATTTGTTTTGAAATATCTGACTATATACGTCAATCCAAAATCGGGAATTGACATAACCCAGATTTCGATGGGAGTATAAAGTCGGCAGGAGAATTTCATCACCAACCATATCACCACAAGTCTGTGTGATAATTCTGATGGTTTCGTCGGTTTTTTCAGTTTCTGTAAGTCGCTTGAAGCAACCTCTCGCAAGTTTCATATGTTGGAATACTTGTCAGGCAGAATACTCATATAGAATGTTGAAATTACCGTAATTTTCTCGCAGTGACATGCCCCCTGAAAACCGAACCATTTGAAAGTAGAATCTGTTCCATTAATGTTCAAATTAACAAGGAGAACAGACAATGCGAAAATCACGGTTCACAGAAGAACAGATAGTCGGGATCATTCAAGAATATGCAGCGGGAGCAAAAGCCACAGAATTGTGCCGCCGCCATGGCATGTCAGACGCTACTTTCTATAAATTGAAGGCGAAGAATGCCTCAACCTGCACTGGTTCACCACACTGACGGAGGCGCAATATGGGGGCAGGTCAAATATATTATGTGGCTTATTAGACCGCTTCTTGTTAACACGGAATCATTTGACCGTTTATTCACGTTTACTGGCAAGGCATGATTTTCGCCGTG
>JAAENI010000783.1 GCA_024224595.1 Hyphomicrobiales bacterium | reverse complement strand
CTATCTTCCTCGGTGTATGCCCAAGGGCCGTAAGGCCGCCACGCGCTCAGTGGTTCACCGATTGCATCTCGTAACCACGTGACGATTGCCGGGTATTTCTCTGCCCAATCTGCAATGCGTCTCGCGTCGAAAAAATCGTAGCTGATTTTTTCAGTCATTCCGTGAGTTTTCAAACATTGAAAGATCGCGTCTTTTCTAGATTCAAGAGCTGAGTCAGAACAGTCATCCCTCGTGGATGCGATAATGTAGGCTCCGCCCTTTCCAGCATTAAATTGAACAAGCGCGGGTCTAGGTATGTTTGCAGGTGCTATCTCATTGGGAATTTTTGCTGGAGTAAAGCTTTCGGCCTTTACCTGAATTGCAGTGTTTTCGTGTGACACAAAATCGGGATCCGGCAATTGCCTCTCACAGTCAATCCGTACATCAACACCACCATCTTTGGCACGTTGATCTCCGCCCCAAGTCACAGATGAGAGCGGTAAGTTTTGTTCAAGCATTTCTGCTTTGCAAAGTCGGGCAATCAATTCTCGCGCTTGTCGGTCATCAAGCCTTTTAATGATTTCCGATGAAATTGTAAAAATATTGGCCAATATAAACTCTTTTCCAACCGCCGTAATAATTAAGTAGTTATGAGCTAATTTGAATAAATCAATACAGGTTATAATTTGGATTTTAAATTCAAAGATTGCTTTCTACTACTGGATGCTGATGGCCGCTTTGAAGGAGAAAGAACACAGGTGATAAAGTTGGCCAATGTCTCCTTCCCCCCACTGTACCATTCATGGCAATTCCAATATGGCCGGCTTCAGGACGATCTGTCCTTGAAAATACCTTTCCATTTCCATTATTGTATGCCCTGATATGCTACAATTTAACTATGTTCACCCCGAACGATCCGCCGCGACAGATCGCGACACCACAAGACAATCAAATTGACCAGCCGGATATCAACAATTACACCTACTCAGTTAGGGATGCTGTACTCGCCTTTCGCGAGGCTTCTATGTCTATTACCGACCGTACCATCCAGCGATATTGTCAGAGCAGTAAGTTGCGTGCATTGCGCGTTGATCCAGACACGCGACAACCCACCGACAAAGATAATTACCTGTTCCTGATTGATCCAACATCAATCCCGGAACGGGTTGCCCAATTGAGGGAAAAGCAGGAATTTGTTAGCCCGACAGTTATCGCGGCAAGTCGTGACATAACGCGTCCTGTCGCGACCAGTCACGACTGGCCGGAGGCTGTCGCACCAGCTGAAGATACGCCAAAGACTGAAAGGCAAACCCAGGAAGAAATTGATGAACTTAAACAATTGCGCGAAAAGGTTATGTCGCTTGAGATCGACAAACGGGTTCGTGATGGATTGCTTGACCAAATGAAAGATGATCGCAAGGAGCTGCTTTCGCAACTGCAAAATCACGTTGAAACCATGACCAGCCAAAGCAGGGTAATCGGCCAGCTTGAAACACGGCTCGAATTGTCTGCACCTCTGCCGCAGCCTCATACGAACGATACCGGTGCCACACTTCCAACTGAGGATGAACAGCCAATAGTGCGGCACGAAGGGGATAACGATGCAAATCACCATACTCAATATGGTGTATAATTTTGACTATGGGAATTGGTCACGCAAAGGGGTTTAGCTCAATGGGTGCGTTGGTGAAGGAACGCAACATTGTTCTGCGTGGCGCGGATGCGCTTTCACAAAACGGGTTTACTCAGGTGCCCAATTGCATGTTGAAATCCAGTAAGCTGTCGCCGGGGGCAAAACTCACTTATGCGATGTTACTTAGCTATGCATGGCAGAACGAATATTGTTTTCCCGGCCAGGAAACCCTTGCACAGGATATGGGTTCGGGCCTTCGAAGTGTGGTGCGATATATCAAGGAACTTGAGGAAGCGAAATTTCTAAAAATCAAAAAGCTGGGGCAGGGAAGAGTAAATTTGTATGAACTCAATCTCACCGTGCCTAAAGGTGGCAGGGTAAAGGTAGAACGAATTGGCCGATCCTGACATGCCAAATTGGCATGTCTAAGCGTGCCATATCTGCATGTCCAGGTCTGCCAAATTGGCGCACTAATAATACTCACAGAAAAATAAAAGGGACTAATATTCAGCTAATCCAAAAATGGATAATCACTTTTTCAGCTGACGAAATTCATCCAGTAAATCTGCCCATTGTTGCATTAACACCACGCGTTGATCCCAGTAGCTTGATCGATTGTAGGCTCGGCGAATGGCGTTTTTATCCTGAT
>JAAENI010000782.1 GCA_024224595.1 Hyphomicrobiales bacterium | reverse complement strand
TAATCTGGCCAACTTTGTCCGAACCCTCGTATTGCCAGATTCAATTGCAGACTGGTCACTGACCAGCATGCGGGATTGGCTGATAATGATCGGAGCGAAGGCCGTCCTCCATGCCCGTTCAAAGTTCAGCAAAATCACCAACAGTCGTCTCGAATGTCGCCAAAAGTCGAAACAGCCAACCAGAGCGAGCACCTGAGAAACGCAAACTTGAACAAAGGAGGCCAATATGCCATCATCACAGCGCAAATCAACCCCATCTGGGGGATGTCGGATTAGGGTATGTGGAACAGCAAGGAAAAGTAAAATGGTGAGAAAAAAAGTTCTCTTGGTAGCGTCGCTTGCATTGTTGGCAAGCCCGGCATTTGCCGATCAGAAAATGGAGCTTGCCAATGAAGGAAAGCAGGTGATTGGTGCATTCGCAAAGGCACTTAAAGGTGAGTTGATTGGGGCTATGAAAACAGGGGGCCCCAGTCACGCCATCACTGTTTGCAATGTCAAGGCTCCGGCTATTGCAAGCGAGGTATCCGAAGACAGAGGTTGGATTGTTGCCCGCTCTAGTCACAAACTAAGAAATTCGAAAAATGCGCCCGATGAATTTACTCGTGCAACGATAGAAGAATTTCTAGCTCGTCAAGATAAGGGCGAAAAAGCAGCCGATCTTGCTAAGGCAGCAATCGTTGAAGAGAACAACAAACGAGTGTTCCGGCTGGTAAAGGCTATTCCCACTGGCAAAGTATGTTTGAATTGCCATGGCTCCGGTGAAGTCAAGCCTGACACTGCGGATGCTCTGATGAAGCTCTATCCCGAAGATCAGGCCCGTGGATTCACACTTGGTGAGATGCGCGGTGTCTTCACTCTGCAGAAGGTGCTCAGCGAATAGAACGCCGCAATAACCCCAGATTTTGCCACTACTGCACTGCACAAATTGAGTTTCACCATAAAAGCAACAGTTTGAACAGACTCTCCATCTGAAAGGCCTGGATCAGGGTGCTGGGTTATAGGAATTAACATGCTGGTTCAGCTTTTTATTCAAGATATCGTCCTGATTGATCGCCTTGAAATTGAATTCAATTCCAGCCTTTCGGTCTTAACCGGAGAAACCGGTGCAGGTAAATCAATATTGCTTGATTCGCTTTCATTGGCGCTTGGCGGGCGGGGAGATGGCAGTCTTGTGCGCATGGGTGCGTCATCTGGACAAGTACGAGCAGTCTTCAATCTTCCTGCCGACCATCGGGTATTCGAAAAACTGCATATTATTGAACCGAATGGAAATAAAAAAACTGTTCGGGAGGGTGACCAGGCTGAAATAGTACTACGCCGGGTTCAATCATCAGATGGCAGAACCAAATCCTATATTAATGATGTTCCTGTCTCGGTTTCCCAGTTGCGCGAAATTGGCCAGATGCTTGTAGAAATACATGGACAACATGATGATCGAGCATTGGTTGATGAAGATTTACACCGAGTTTTTATCGATGAGTGCGGAGGCCTGACCTTTGAGTTGGAACAAGTTTCAAGGGCATGGAAAAACTGGGAAACGGCAAAACGAGAATTATCCAAACTCAAGGTTCAGGTAAGTGAGGCAGGAAGAGAAGCGGATTATTTGAGAAGTTCGGTGGCAGAACTCGAACGTTTGGCTCCTGAACCTGGCGAAGAAACCAATTTGGCTGACCAGCGTCAACAAATGATTCAGGCGCAGAATATTGTCGGCGAATTATCTGAAGCTGAAGAAATTTTAACTGGCCGGAATTCCCCAGTTCCTGTTCTGGCCAGCCTGGTCAGAAAACTGGAACGAAAAACTGCCAAGGCCCCAGGCTTGCTCGAAAGCGTTGTTGAGCAACTTGATCTTGCAATCACTCACCTCTATACGGCACAAAACGAGCTGGATGGTGCTATTAATAAAAGCGAGTTTGATCCTCAGGCGCTGGACGATGCCGAAGAACGGTTGTTTGCTTTGAGAGCGGCAGCGCGAAAATACAATATCGCCGTTGAAAATCTGCCCGACCTTGCGATTGATATGGCCAATCATCTGAACGCGCTGGACCATGGTGAGGAAAGGCTTGCTGAATTGATCAAACAATGCAGTGAACATGAGACTGAATACGACCGACTTGCCACAATATTGTCAAAGAAGCGCAGAATAGCAGGAAGCGATTTGATTGGTAAAGTCCAAAAGGAATTACCCAGTTTAAAACTGGATCAGGCAGAGTTTATTATTGAGCATGAATGTGGACCTCACCTGGCAGGAGCCAATGGACATGATAAGATTGAATTTTGGGTACGAACCAATCCGGGAACCAAAGCCGGGCCGATGTTCAGGGTTGCATCGGGCGGTGAATTATCGCGATTTTTATTGGCGCTTAAGGTGGTACTGGCTGAAAATGGCTCAGCTCCGACATTGGTATTTGATGAGATTGATACCGGGGTAGGCGGTGCCGTCGCGGATGCAATGGGCAGGCGACTTGCCCGTTTGGCGCAGAATGTCCAGGTATTGTCAGTTACCCATGCGCCACAGGTGGCGGCCAAGGCAAGGCATCATTTGTTGATTTCAAAAAACAACACGGATGTCGAGACTCCTCAGGTGACAACGCATGTCGAAATTATTGAGGAAGAAACGCGCCGTGATGAGATTGCACGCATGCTCGCAGGTGCTTCAATCACTGAAGAGGCCAGAGCTGCAGCAGGCAGGCTCCTTAACGACGCTATATAAGTTCGACGATGGACCAGTCAATCGGAAAATTGCTCCAGGCATGGGAGATTTCATTCCGACAATATGTGATAATATTAATCCTATCTCTCTTGCAATGGCGATCTAAGTTGTATCAAATGGGTAGCTGGTATTTACCTAGAAAGGGTATCTGGTTTGAAAGCCTGTTGTAATACTGATTTCTTAAGGCCCATCGATCTAGATGTTGGCAATGATTTTCAACGGAAAAACATCAAAGAGGTGTCATGAGAGTATTCACCATTTCATTTAGTACCTTGTTACAGGAGTTGGGCCAATGGTCAGCTGATCTGAATTTTTTCAAATCAAATTGCCCGAGATTGTTGATCTGTTTTGCAATTTGCATGTTGCCATTTGTGGGCTTTCAAGCAAATGCGCGGTTAGTTATCAAAGAAAACACAAAGACTTATAGTGTTTCAGGAAAAACTGGAAAACAGGTTCACGCCAAGCTTGGTCGTAGAGGCCCATGGAAAATGCGACGCAAGCATGCAATTGCAGCGACACAACGAGTATTGGATTTCAACAATATTAAATTCTCTAGCCGTGGTGAAAAATGCGTTATCGTTAAGATGGATATTCATCTTCACTTGACCTATTACTATCCGCGCTGGACCAATAAAAGATTTGCATCAAAAAATGCACAAAAATTGTGGAACAGATTTCTGAGTGAATTGGTTCTCCATGAAAAAGTACATGGGAAATTATTCAAAGCAACAGCGCGTCAGATCTATAAAGAATTAGAGATTATTTCGAAAAGACCTTTTCGAAATTGCAGAAGGATGAGTTCGTTCATCAAAAGCAGTCTGACCAAGACATTTGAGAAAGGTCGCGTAAAGCACACAGCGTTTGATCGCCGCGAAAAAAAACCTACAGCTAAAGTGCGCAAACTTGAAAAAGCTTTTTATAAATCCAGGTAGATGTAACGCTGCATAGAGTAACATTCAATAACACGGGATCATTTGTTGGAGTCAAATCAGCCCATTCAGCAAGGCAAACAATGCAGCACGATACTGTATCGAACAAGTTGTTTAACGATGATGATGGCCTGATTTGGCCCACCGAAGGCCAATTTTCCATGCCTTCAGGACGTTGTTATGATTTCCTTGTGGTTAATCAGACCACCGCGGAAATCATGCCCCGTCGGTAGACGTGGAAAACTGATCAAATATTCGCGTGTTATTGAATGTTGCTCCAGTTGTCAAAAATCATACCCGATCCGAGCACGATTGAATGAAAAAACCCGTTTCAGAACTCACAGTTCCACTAGCTAAGGCAGAACTTGAAGTCTTGGCTGGTGAATTGTTACACCATGACGAAGCCTATCACGGCGGCGACAGCCCTGAAGTAACTGACGCTCAATATGATGCATTGAGGCGGCGAAACCTGGAAATCGAGCAAGCCTTTCCAGATTTGGTGCGTGATGATTCACCATCAAAGCGTGTTGGTTTTGAAGCCATGGACAAGTTTGAAAAACATTATCATGCAGTCGCAATGTTGTCGTTGGACAACGCCTTTTCAGATCAGGATGTTTATGATTTCGCCAAAAGGGTCAGGCGATTTTTGAAACGGAGCAATGAAGAGGTGCTGCGATTTACTGCCGAACCCAAAATTGACGGACTTTCATTGTCACTGAGATACGAAAACGGGAGAATGGTTAGTGCAGCGACTCGTGGAGATGGCACAAGTGGGGAAAACGTTACGGCAAATGCCCGGACGATCACAGATATTCCATCAGTGCTCAATGGCCGCGATGTGCCTGAAATATTAGAGGTGCGCGGTGAGGTATATATGACGCACGATGCTTTCGTTCGCCTGAATGAGCGGATGGAAACCGAAGGAAAATCTCAATATGTCAATCCGCGCAACACGGCTGCCGGTTCGCTTCGCCAACTGGACAGTTCAATCACCGCGCAAAGACCGCTGCGGTTTTTTGCTTATGCCTGGGGAGAAGTGAACAAATTGCCCGCGGCGACGCAAACGGGAGTTATTGGAAAATTCAAGAGGTGGGGATTTGCCGTCAATCCGATGACAGCCGCCTTTGATGATGTAGATGACCTTATTGCGCATTATCATATGATAGAAGAAGAGCGTGCTGACCTTGATTATGATATAGACGGAGTAGTTTATAAAGTCGATGAACTGGCGTTGCAGGAAAGACTTGGGTTTGTTTCGCGTTCACCTCGCTGGGCTATTGCCCACAAATTTCCAGCGGAAAAAGCATGGACAGTGCTGGAAGCGATCGAAATTCAGGTTGGCCGAACAGGTGCATTGACTCCAGTTGCCCGTTTGCATCCAGTGACCGTCGGTGGTGTAGTTGTGACCAATGCAACATTGCATAATGAGGATTACATTGCCGGGCTCGGCAATGGCGGGGAACTTTTACGGGAGGGCAGGGACCTGCGTGAGGGTGATTACGTCATGTTGCAGCGGGCTGGCGATGTGATCCCGCAAATACTTGATGTCAATCTTGAGAAGCGGTCAAGTACATCCAAGCCGTTTGAATTTCCTACAGTTTGCCCGGTATGTTCAAGTAAAGCAGTTCGCGAATTTAACGAGAAATCCGGCAAGCGCGATTCAGTATCTCGATGCACCGGGGGAATGTTTTGTTCGGCTCAGGCAGTTGAACGATTGAAACATTTTGTTTCCAGAAACGCCTTCGACATTGATGGGCTCGGGTCGAAGCAGGTTGAAGCATTCTATAATCAGGGATTGATTTCAAATGCCGCTGATATTTTTACCTTGCGCAAAAGAGACGAAGAATCCGAAACCAAAATCATGAACCGGGATGGCTGGGGAGTAACCAGTGCGGGTAAATTGTTTGATGCCATCGAAGAACGTCGCGCAATTGATTTTTATCGATTTGTCTTTGCATTGGGAATTCGCCATGTGGGTGAACAAACGGCCAAGGATCTGGTTCGCAGTTACGGAGATTTACCAACTTTCAATGCAGCCATGAAAAAAGTTGCGGATTATCAGGAAGAAGCATGGCAGGAGTTGCTGGCTATAGATGGCATCGGTGAAACAGTTGGAGAAGCTTTGCGTGAATTTTTCAGCGAAGCACATAATATGGAAGTCTATGATGCATTGTCTTTGGAGGTAATTCCAAAACCGGTTGAACAAGTTACCGGCGATTCACCGGTGTCGGGAAAAACCATTGTGTTCACCGGATCTTTGGAGCAAATGACACGCGAAGAGGCAAAAGCAATGGCAGAGCGTCTGGGAGCAAAGGTTTCCGGGTCTGTATCAAAGAAGACCGACCTGGTAGTTGCGGGTCCTGGTGCTGGTTCCAAAATGAAGAAAGCCGTTGAGCTGGGCATTGACACATTGGATGAAAATGGCTGGTTTGCCCTGATCGAGCGATAGATAACGACCAAATAATTTCGTGAAAAATAAGTGATCTATGCTGAGGCAGTCGGCAATTCGCGGGAAAGGGGTGTTGTTGCATTCTCCAACCATTGAACTTCATCGTCAGTGAGGTGTGGTGACAACTGCTGCTTGACCCAGCCATGATAAGCGTTGAGCCAGTGGAGTTCTGATTTTTCCAGCATGCTGGAATCTATCAGGCGTAGATCAATGGGCGCGAGAGAAAGTGTCTCAAAACCCATGACGTCGATATTTCCACCGGTGATCTTTTGAGGTTTTTTCACTAGAATCAGATTTTCAATACGAATGCCCCATTGGCCATCGCGGTAAAATCCGGGCTCATTTGATAGTATCATGCCAGGTTCGAGTTCGACCTGACTGCGCCTTGAAATTGATTGAGGCCCTTCATGAACAGACAGATATGATCCTATGCCATGACCAGTTCCGTGGGCAAAATCGCGTCCGTGTTGCCATAGGGCTGAACGCGCAAAGCTGTCTAGATCCACGCCTCTTGTCCCAACAGGAAAACGGGCCAATGCAATGGCGATATGTCCTTTGAGAACCAGTGTAAAGTCCTTGATTGCTTCACGTGGTGGTGACCCGATGGCAATTGTTCTGGTGATATCGGTTGTGCCATCTTCATACTGACCACCTGAATCAATCAGATACAGCGAGTTATTCTGCAATACCGCGTTTGAATCATGGGTGACCCGGTAGTGAATAATGGCGCCATTTGCGCCCGCGCCGGATATGGAATCAAAGGAAATGTCTTTCAATTCGCTTTGAAACCGCTTCGCCGTTTGCACGCGCTGACATTCCAGTTGATTGACAGCAGCGATTTCATCAATACTTCCCGCAGGCTGCTGGTCAATCCAGTAAAGGAATTTTGTTACTGCGACGCCGTCGCGAAGATGGGCTTGACGTGAACCTTCGATTTCATGTTTGTTTTTGATCGCACGGGGAAGCAGAACCGGATCGATATTTTTGATGATTGTGCCACTATTACCTGTAACAACATCTGCAATCGCAACGGATGTCCTTGAGAAATCAGTGAGTATTTCCCTATTCTTGATCAGCTTTGCCAATTCAAGGCCTAAATTTTCATATGGATGGAGATCAGCAAGCTGGGTCAGATAGGCTTCAACCTCATAAGACAGTTTATGCTTGTCGATAAATAGTAAGGGAAATTCGTCTGTACGAATGATTGCATAGGCGAGAGTTAAAGGTGTATGGGGTGTGTCACTTCCTCTGATATTGAATAGCCAGGCGATTGATGCAGGATCAGATAAAAGGCATAGCGTGGCGCTTTTGTCTGTCAGTTCAGTTTTCAGAGATCTGATTTTATCGGCAGCCAGAACACCGGAAAATTTCTGATTTTGAATTGAAACGGATCCAGCCGGCGAAGCAGGTTGATCTAGCCATATTGAATCGATCAAGTTTGGTGTTGCGACAAATTCAGTCTGTCTATCGTCGAGGGATTTGAGGAAAAGTGTTTTTGCGGCAATAGTGGTCAACCAGGGATCAAAACCGATTCTGCGCTTTTCAGCCGGTTTTTGATTTTTGTCCTGCCTACTAGCTGCCCATTGTTGCAGCCATTTATGGGGCGGACATTTTAACAGATCACGGATCTCAAATTGTTTCATGTCGATTTGTTTGGTCACCTGAAAGGTGTAGCGCCCATCAACAAACACAATCGCATCATCATGGGTGACGATGCAGTAACCCGCAGAACCCGTAAAGCCGGTGAGCCAGGCAAGACGCCATTCATTTTGTGGCGGATATTCATTTTGGTGTGAATCTGCATGCGGGACAAGCCATGCATCTAGCTCTTCTTCCAGCATCAGTTTTCGCAGGGCCGCTAAACGTTCAGCTCCTTTTGAGCCATCGGAAACACTGTCAAAATCTTGGAATTTCGCCTGCATTGAGTTCTTCCTCATATTAAACTTTCGTGAACTATAAATAATGATATTGCCCACAATTCACATATTTTGATCAGATAATAGCAATTTGATTAGAATTTGTAACATATTGTTATGATGTTGATCCCTTGAAAACGGGGTAGTTCTTTTGGGGTCCAAAAATCTGTTCTTGAACAGACTTTAGATAGTCTCTTGGCCAATATTGGCTAACAAAAGGTATTGCGTAATGGAATTGCTATTGGTTTTTGATGTGGATGGCACTCTGACAGGCCCACGCCGCAGAATGCATGAAGATTTTTCCAGGTTTTTTAAATCGATTTGCCGTAATTATCAGGTATTTCTAGTCTCTGGCAGTGATATGGTCAAATTGGAAGAGCAGTTACCAGCTGAAGTGATGAAACTGGTGACGGGGATTTTTCCCTGTTCAGGTAATGAATTTTTGATGGACGGACGTCATGTATTTCGAATGGAGCATTATTTTCCAACTGAAATAATCACTTTTCTTGAAGATTTTGTTGAAAGTAGCCCCTATCAGGTGCGGGCTGGAAATCATCTGGAGACCCGAACCGGAACGTTAAATGTATCGGTTGTCGGGCGAAATGCGGGTCCCAAACAGCGACTGGATTATTATAACTACGATAACAAAGATGGTGAACGCGAGCGTCTGATTGACGCGCTGGCGCAAAAGTTTCCGGATTATGAAGCAAATATTGGTGGTCAGATATCTGTCGATATTACGCCAAGAGGCTGGAATAAATCTCGCGTTTATGGAGAATTGTCATCGCGTTATCCCGGACAGTCAATTGCATTTTTTGGTGATAATATGCATATCGGTGGAAATGATCGTCCACTTGGTGACGCCATTAGAAATGGTTCTGATGAAAATCAGGTATTTGCTGTGGAAGACCATTACGATACCTGGAGGATATTGCAGCACCAATATTGCCCACAGGCCAGACTTTGCCCACAGGTGGCGTGAGAATAGAGTTGTATTGAGCGCGCTGGATTTTTGGTGAATCGCCTACTTTTTCAACACCAGCGTCAACCATCCATCCCGAATATGGGCTTTTACAAATTTCAGGTGCTGTATCTGAAAAGCGGCGATGATGCGGGCTTTTTGGTGGGGTAATAAGCCGGACAAAATAACCACACCGTCTGCTGCAAGATGGGCGGCAAATTCTTTTGCCATATTTTGCAGAGGTCGGGCCAGGATATTGGCGATTATCAAATCATATGGTGTTCTTGCTGTAATTCCACGATGATTGAAACCGGCTGCTGTGACACATCTGACCCACTTTCCGACATTGTTGAAGCGGGCATTTTGTCGCGCTACCCTGGTTGCTACCGGGTCGATATCGCTGGCTAGAACCTGGGTTTTGCAGGCTTTCGCAACAGCAATTGCCAGGACACCGGAACCGGTACCTACATCCAGTGGATTATTAAACTTGCGGGATTTTAGCTGCCGTTCCAGCATTTCCAGACATCCAGCTGTCGTGCCATGATGACCGGTGCCAAAGGCCAGGCCTGCGTCAATGCGGATTGGGATATCACTAAAGCCGGCGACATCATTATCGTGCGACCCGTGGATCAAAAATCGACCGGCACGCACCGGGCATAATTTGCGCAATGTTTGCGCAACCCAATCGGTAGGGTGGATTATCTCACTTTCAATACCGCTCTTGAATCCATTACTCGACAAAATCGTAACCATGCGTGATTTGAAGTCGTCTGACGGATACTCAAGAGTATAAATGCAGGCACACCAGATCGCCTCAACCTCGTCAATTTCGAAAAAAGTTACAGCAATACTGTCCTCTTCAAACTCACTATCAAGCAAATCATAGATCTGGCGGGCAATCTCAAAGTCGGCCTCGACATAATGGCGATACTGAATTGCAGAATTGGATGGCGGCTGGGTCATTGGGTGTTCGTTCGCGGTTAAAATCAATGATCATGCGAAACCGCACAATGCACCGGCAGTAAATGCGGATCAGGTGGCTTCTATGAAACTTTCCAGCACTCTTTTTTGCCCGGCTTTGTCAAAATCGATTGTCAGTTTGTTGCCATCAATAAGAGCAACAATCCCATAGCCAAATTTCATATGAAAAATGCGATCCCCGATAGAGAAATCTGAAGACTGTTCTTCTATTGATGAGGCTACCAACGTGCCGTTTATTGTTCTGGGAGAGGAATTTGCGCCGGAACGGGTCCCCCAATTTTGTTTGGCCGCGGTAGCCCGGTCTCCTTTTGGATTTCTCGCCTGCGCGCGCTTCCAGCCCGGAGTGGTATAGCTGTTTGTGAATGGGTCAGAGTTATCGAACCGGCTGGCGCCGTATTTTCCTCCTGTGCCCTGGGCGCCATAGCCTCCATAAGAATTTCCAGATTCGGCAATATCCACATGATCGGCGGGGAGTTCATCGATAAATCGCGATGGTATAGAGTTTTGCCACAGACCATGGATGCGGCGGTTGGACGCGAAATAAAGATGACAATTTTTCTTTGCTCTTGTGATGCCGACATAGGCAAGACGGCGCTCTTCCTCAAGACCGGATTTGCCACTTTCATCGAGTGAACGCTGATGAGGGAACAATCCTTCTTCCCAACCTGGAAGGAAAACATGATCGAACTCCAACCCTTTGGCCGAATGCAGAGTCATAAGGGATACAGCATCGAGGTTTTCATTTTTGTCCGTATCCATAACCAGAGAGATGTGCTCCAGGAACCCGCGCATCGAATCAAATTCTTCCATGGAGCGGATGAGTTCCTTGAGGTTTTCCAGCCTGCCTGGAGCGTCCGCAGCACGGTCATTTTGCCACATTTGAGTGTAACCGGATTCTTCCAAAATCATTTCCGCAAGCTGAGTGTGGGGCATGGTCTCCAGATTAGCAGCCCAGCGATCAAAATCTTCAATCAGGGATATTAATGTAGATCTTGTTTTGGGTTTCAATTCGTCTGTTTGTGACAATTCACGCGCAGCTTCAAACAGGGGAATTGATCGGGCTCGTGCGTTGTCGTGAATGATGCGTACGCTTGCCTCACCGATTCCACGCTTGGGGGTGTTGATAATGCGTTCAAATGCCAAATCGTCTGCCGATTGGCACATGGTTCTAAAATATGCCAGACAGTCGCGTATCTCTTTTCGTTCATAAAAACGGGGACCGCCTATTACCCTGTAGTTTAATCCCAGAGTTACAAATCTGTCTTCAAATTCGCGCATCTGGAATGAGGCTCGAACAAGAATTGCCATATCGTTGAGGTTGCGATCTTGACGTTGATATTGTTCAATCTTTTCTCCAATTGTGCGCGCTTCCTCTTCAGAATCCCAACAGGCAGCTACATTGACTTTCGCTTCATCATTGTCATTGCTGTCGGTGAACAGTGTTTTTCCCAAGCGCCCCTCGTTATGCGAGATCAAATGAGAGGCTGCCGCAAGGATGTGTGAGGTTGAACGATAATTACGCTCCAGGCGAATTACTCTGGCACCGGGAAAATCACGTTCGAAACGCAGAATATTGTCTACTTCAGCGCCACGCCATCCATAGATTGACTGGTCATCATCGCCAACGCAGCAAATATTGGGTAGACCGGATTGGGCGTTTACCTGCAGATTATTGGACGGATTTTGAGAGCTTGGCGCATTGTTTTCTTGTGAAGTTATCGGTGAGGTCTTATGGGAAATCTTTTGCGATACGCCTTGTGTATTGCCACCGGCCAGTAAACGTAGCCACAAATACTGGGCGACATTCGTATCCTGGTATTCATCGACAAGAATATATTTAAAGCGGCTTCGGTAATCGGCCAAAACGTCATCGTTTTCACGAAACAAACGAATACACTCTGTCAACAGATCACCAAAATCGACCGCATTCAGAATTTTCAATCGCTTCTGATATTGGCGATAGAGTTCGCGACCTTTGCCATCACCGAACGATCTGGCGTCACCTTCCGGAACTTGGTCAGGGGCCAGCGCTTTGTTTTTCCAATTGTCAATGTGGCCGGCAAGCTGGCGGGCAGGCCAGCGTTTGTCATCTATGCCCTCTGCCCGGATCAATTGTTTGAGAAGGCGTATCTGATCGTCGGTATCGAGAATGGTAAAATTTGGTTTCAGCCCAACCAGTTCCACATGGCGCCGCAAGATTTTGACACTGATCGAGTGAAAAGTGCCAAGCCAGGGCATACCTTCAACATTGTCGCCAAGATATTTCGCAATGCGGAGCTTCATCTCACGCGCTGCTTTATTGGTAAAAGTGACGGAAAGTATTTGACTGGGCCACGCTTTACCGGTTGCAAGAATATGGGCAATGCGGGTCGTTAGAACACGGGTTTTACCCGTGCCTGCGCCTGCGAGCACGAGAAGCGGCCCTTCGAGACATTCAACAGCATCGCTTTGTTCGCGGTTCAAACCGTCAAAATAATCTGCACGAGCAGGTTGGCTGGCTGCCAAAGCACGGGCTGTAATGGAACTGGATTGTGAATTCGACATAGGTTTATTGTCAGGCTTGTTGGTTGTGCAGCGGTGGAAACACAGCAAGAAATCTGCTGATTTTCCGGATGATTTCCGCCAATTGAATAACTATAACAGCATTTGATTCGCAGTGGAACATATCGTGAATGATTGGCTGGTTAAACGTAATTATGAATCTACGGCAAACAATCCACTGGCACTAAGAGTCTTGAACAGACTCTTAGTGATGGTGCGCCTCGTCAATTGATTCAACCAGGGCTGCATTGCAATAACCTAAAGCGTCTACCTTGCCTGCCCAGCCAATTAACGTTTTGCCATCCGTTTCATCTACAACCGGCAGTTTGCGGCCTGCGCCCGAATCAAAAACCTGCAATGCGAATTCAAGTGTATCGGTGGGGCGTAGATGAGTTTGATTTTCCTGTAATACTCCCTCCTCCCCATCTTTCAACGGGATCATAAAATCCATTACTTTTCTTGTTTTCATCATGTGACGGTGGGGGCCGTCATGTAAAAACAAACCGCGCATTTCCAACTGCCATTGAAATATGGATTTTCCATGAATGGCGTTGCTGATACCATTTGAAAGGGAAACAACCAGCAATAAGGCAATGGTCAGGCCGTATCCTCCCGTTAATTCAAATACAATCATGGTTGTCGATATTGGTGCTCCAAGTACTGCCGCAGCAACAGCTCCCATTCCCAATAATGCGTAAAGACCTTCACTGGAGGCAAGCTGGGGCGAAATGGATGCAGCGATCAATCCGAAAGTGCCACCGGTCATGGCGCCCAGGTACAAAGCAGGTGAGAATACCCCGCCGCCAAAACGCGAAGCCAGCGTTATAGATGTGGCAATGGTTTTTGTTATGATCAATACAAACATCAACAATAGAGGCAGTTTACTGGTGAGTGCTTTATCGGTCGCCTCATAACCAACGCCCAATATCTCAGGCAGAAAGACGCCAATCATACCTACCATTGCTCCCCCGATAATAGGTCGGGACCACAATGGTATTTTGATGTTTCTGGCAATGTATTCGGTTGAAATCACCGAGAACTGGAATAGCACTGCGACCAGTGCACATATTAATCCCAACAGAACAAAAGCCGGGAATTCCCACAGGGAAGTGATTTGGTATTCTGGAATGTTGAAAGCTGCCGCGCTGCCGAAATACAGTCGAGAAAATATTGTTCCCGAAACCGATGAAATAACAATGGGCACAAATGCCCGCATTGAATAATGGCCTAATATGACTTCATGGGCAAAAAGCACACCGGCCATGGGGGCATTAAAAGAAGCAGATACCGCGCTGGCAACACCGCAGGCCAAAAGTGTACGATTGCTCCATTTTGGCATCTTGAAAATATTGGAAAGGGCAGTGGATATTGCCGCCCCAAAATGTACCATTGGTCCTTCACGGCCAGCACTGGCACCAGAACCCAAGGATATAATGGTTGCAAAAGCTGAATAGATCGCGGCTTTGATGTCGATGCTTCTGCCACCATAAGCTCGTGCTTCTATAACATCTGCTACGCCCATAGTGCGACGCAATGGTAACAGAAAGACCAGACAAAACCCAACAACTGCTCCGCCGATAACTGGTGCGAATAATATGATATACCAGGGCTGACTACTGGCGGCTGAAGCCACATTCTCTGATTTGTCGTCCAGCCACAAGATCTGAACATAGCCAATCATTACACGGAATATGATCGCTGCCACAGAAACACTCAAACCAATAATCAGAGCCAGCAGCCATGATTGCGGTTGTTTTGTATTCCAATATTGTCGTAAATTGGGTTCGATCCATTTTACGATCATCATGGGTAGGCGTTTTATGATATCCAACATTGTCAGCCGGTGTATTTGTGGTATTCCATCAAGATTATTTCAACAATCACGACTTGGCGAGCAAAATATTGCTGAGTGAGTGGAATTTGGATGCAATCAATTGTATTGGAGGTTAATCTTGAACGGGCATTTTTGGAATTGATTTGCAATTTGTTTTTATTTTCGTGTTCATTGCTTCATGGGGCATGGAGAAGCTCTGGGAATTCTACTGATTTGCGGGGAGGTAATTTTTGGCGCGCGATGATTTAAAAGATATGGAGAGGAATGAGGCGGGCATAACGGCAGTGCTTGGTATTTTAAAACAGCGCTTTGGTGAGAAGTTTAAAACATCCGTTTCGCTACGCCAGCAGCATTCTCATACCACTACCTATCTGCGTTCACAACTTCCTGATGGGGTAGTGTGGCCACAAACGACCCGGGAGGTCAGCGAAATTGTTAAAGTCTGTGCCCAGCACAAAGTACCGGTTATACCTTTTGGGACGGGTACTTCTCTTGAAGGGGGGGTCAATGCGCCCGCGGGAGGGATATCGATTGATCTGCAGGAGATGAATGCGATTTTATCTGTGAATGCAGAAGATCTTGATGTCAGGGTGGAAGCTGGAGTGACCCGTGAAACGTTGAATCAATATTTGCGTGATCAGGGGCTGTTTTTCCCTGTGGATCCAGGGGCAAATGCTTCGCTAGGGGGGATGGCTTCAACAAGGGCATCAGGCACCAATGCGGTTCGATATGGCACGATGCGTGACAATGTAATATCTGTGACAGCTGTGATGGCTGATGGCAGAATTATTAAAACCGCGAACAGGGCTCGAAAATCTTCATCTGGTTATGATTTAACTCGAATACTGGTTGGCTCAGAGGGTACTCTGGGTATCATTACTGAACTGACGCTGCGGCTATTTGGAATTCCGGAAGCAATCGCTGCCGGGCTGTGTTTTTTTTCGACGGTCGAAGATGCCTGCAATGCGACAATCCTGGCCATGCAATCGGGTTTGGGGATGGCGCGCATTGAATTGATGGATGCGGACGCGGTGGCAAGCGTTAACAAATATTCAAATCTTGATTTACCGGTCAAAATATTACTTCTGCTGGAATTTCACGGGAGTCATGAAGGGGTCAAGGAACAGCAAGCTGCTTTTGGCGAGATCGCTGAAGAATTTGGTGGTTCAAATTTTCAGTGGGCTGAAAAAACTGAAGACAGAACGCGTTTGTGGGCAGCCCGGCACAATGCCTATTGGGCGCTAAAGGCTGATGTTGGTGACAAGGATTTCCTGACCACAGATGTCTGTGTGCCTATTTCCCGTTTGGCAGAATGTGTTACTCTGGCCCAAAAAGATATTAAAGATGCGGGCTTATATGGTCCAATTGTCGGTCATGTAGGTGATGGCAATTTTCATGCGGCTATCGCAGTTGATCCCGAAGATCAAGATGAAATTGCAAAGGTCGAGACAGTAGCGAATAAAATGGTGGAACGGGCGCTGGAAATGGATGGAACCTGTACCGGGGAACACGGAATCGGTCAGGGAAAAATTGGATTTTCTGCGATTGAGCATGGGGATGGCATAGATTTTATGCGTGCCATAAAATTGGCGTGGGATCCCGATACAATTATGAATCCCGGAAAATTATTTTCACAATAGTTCAGTCGGTTTGTGGATTGGCTGTCACCAGTAATATTTAAAGGAGATTGTTCTGTACCGGCTTTTTGTATTCATTGGCGGATTGATTGTAGTAGCGCTGTTCACAGCGCTAATTGCGCCGTATTTTATTGACTGGGGATCTTTTGAAAAAGATTTCGAGCGTGAAACTTCGCGAATTATTGGCCAGAATGTCGAAGTTACCGGCGAAACACGTGTGCGGTTGCTGCCGATACCATCTGTGACTTTTGATGGCCTGTCTGTTGGTAAAAACCCAAACAATACACCGATGGTAACCGTTGAACGGTTTGCGATGGATATCGAGTTGATGCCCATGTTGAAGGGTGTGATTAAAGTTGTAAAACTAAATCTGGTGCGTCCCAAAGTAAATCTGCATGTCGATGCATCCGGTGCGATAGCCTGGACTGATCGCCAAAAATTACTGGTTGATCCCGAGCAGATCAAATTGGAAAACTTTACCATTACCAATGGTGAAATCAATATTTATGGCTTGACTGGTGGTCGCACATTGTCACTGGAGCAACTGGATGGTCGCATCAGCGCTAAAACGCTATACGGGCCGTGGAGAATCGGTCTTGATGGATATGTTGGCAATAAGAAGGCCCATATCGACTTTGTTACCGGTCACTTGCAAGATGACAATTCTATCAGAATAAAATTGACCGCAAAAAGAGCTGATCTGCCATACCGGTTGTTGCTGGACGGGCCTGTTCAGGTGCGTGATGGTCTGTTGCGCTGGAATGGTGATTATGAACTTAACGCGTTGAGCAATGATCTGTCAAATGCCGATCGGTACCTGCCAATATTGTCTGAGGGTAGTTTTGATGCCAGTCCTCATCGTGTTGATGTTTCCCAATTTCGATTGGAAATTGGCGAGCGTGATGATCCTTATACTATTACAGGTAACGGTCACGCCATCATCAAAGAGGATATTAATTTCAAAATAAAAGCTGATGGTCGTCAAATCGATATTGATCGAATAGGTAAGAAAAATAAGACTGGGAAAATTCTCAAGAAGCTAAGTCTGGAACAAAGACTCGAGGTTCTGCGCACAATAATTGAAAAAGTTCCAGTGCCCACAGCAAAGGGTGTCATTGATCTTGCTCTGCCTGCAATTGTCGCTGATGATACCTTTATTCGTGATGTGGTTGCCCTGGTGTCACCCCAGAATAACAGCTGGAAAATCCGGCACCTTGCCGCGACGCTTCCGGGAAACACCAAGTTTGAAGCCAGCGGCAAGGTTGGCGTTAAGGAGGATTTTGGATTCAGCGGCAAGATGCTGGTGGCTTCCAAACAACCAACTGGGTTAGCGAAGTGGCTTGGGAAACGCAATAATCCATTTATTCGTAAATTGCATTCAGCCGGTTTTACTGCCGAGGTTGTCATTTCGGAGCATCAAACCAGCCTTAATAATCTGGAATTGGTGTTGGATGCCGCAGTTTTGCGGGGTAAGATACAGCGTCTTGCGGGAAAGAACAGCAGACCAGCAGCGGTGATTGGATTGCATGGCGAGCACATTAATCTGGATGATTTGCGAGCTATTTTTTCATTGGTCGCAGAAGATGATGCTAAAGCAATTACCAGCCATGATCTGGATATTTCTATTAAAGCGGGAGAATTAGCCGGCTTTGATATATCTGCGAAAAATGTTGAAGCGCGGTTTAGAGTATTCGGGGGATCGATATCAATTGAGAAGCTGGATGCCTCCAATTTTTTTGGTGCTTCCCTCGTCAGCTCCGGACGTATTGATAATTTGCTGCATCGGCCCAATGGTCAATTCAATCTGGCTATCAAAGCCGATAACCCCACCGGTCTACTGAGATTTATCAATACAAGATTTCCGGGTAATCAGTATTTGGAAAATCTGATCAGGTTTCCTGAATTGGCAGAAGAGCTTGATCTCAATTTTGTAATTAATGCGCGCTCATCAATTGACAATCAATTTGACGGTTCTAAAGGACAAGCGTTTATACTAGGCGAGTTAGGAGGTACCCGTGTTGATGTTGAGGCCGTTTTTCGAGGTAAAGTCGATGAAATGGGTACCTTCAAGTTAGATATTACTCCCACGCTCGAAAACACGGACCCAGCAAGATTATTAATGCAGTTGAATTTGCCCGTATTACCCGTTGAAATCGATGGACCATTAAAAATCACGGGTACATTTGGTGGAGACCCCAGAAAAGGTGTCGATGGATACCTGTCGGCACAATTGGCAGACAGCAAAATCAAGGCTGAAGGCAGAGCCTTTCTTTATGGTGACAGGGCAGGAGATGCTCGTTTCAAGATTACACAGAGTAGTCAGGATATTGTTCCATTGATGTTCTTGGCTGGTATAGGTCTGCCATCGGTAACATATGGTATTGACGCGATTCCAAACTCGTTTACCGGCGACGTGGAACTAAAAAAGAATACAATAGTTTTGCGCAATGGTGATGGCCAGATCAATGGACGTGAATTCGAACTGGATCTGGAACTGGTTCAAAATGCTACTTCTAACCACCAAATAACGGGAAACCTGGTTGCCACAAGCATTGATTTGCCGATCTTGACGGGATTTGCTTTTTCTACTCGCGCCAGTGAAGAGGGTAGCGCAATCACAGGCTGGAGTGAAGTTAGTTTTGGTCAGCCCTGGCTGGGGGGAGTTGACGGCGAGATCACATTAAGTGTTGGTCGTTCAGAATTCGGGCTGGGGGATCCAGCATTAAATATTCATGGTCAGTTGGCCCTGGTAGATGGGTCGGTCAACTTGAATGGGATTAAGGGTGATTGGTTGGGTGGTAATTTCGATGCCAATCTTTCACTTAAGAATACTGAGGGCATCGGCAACCTGTCGAGTCAATTCATGTTTGCCGGAATTGATCTTAAAACAATTTCGCGTGCATTTAGGATGACAGAGTTTGTAACAGGTGGAGTTAACATTATCGGCGACCTGGAAGGCAATGGGCGCAGCCCGGCGGCTATTGTTGCTTCTCTGACCGGCAGTGGCACAATTGACCTTGATGGAATAATCATATCAGGTTTAAATGGGTCTCCATTAAACCATGTTTTTGCTGCTGCAGATCAAGAGAAATTCAAAATACTTGATGAGAACGTATTACCGATTGTCAATGAGGTGATAGACGATGGAACTGTTGATGTATCGAAGGTTTCAATTCCCTATATTGTTGCGGTGGGAAAATTGCGTGCCCGAAACATATCAGTTGACGGGAAAAATACCGAAATGACCGCAACCTTAGAGGTTGATATCAAAGAAAGCACGGTCAAATCTGACCTGTCAGTTCGATTTGACGCTGGAAAAGAATGGGTTGAAGGTGCCGATCCGCAAATTATTATGTCCTGGAATGGTGATATTAAATCGCCCACGCGCAGCATTGATGTGCAACCGCTTTCAGGATTCTTGTCGCTTCGCAGCTTTGAGCGAGAGCAACGCAGGGTAGACAAGCTTCAATCCACAATTATTGAAAAACAAAGATTGCGCCGCGATATTATTGTGACTAATGCACGAGTGCGTTATCGACAAAGATTGCGGGCTGAAGAATTGCGCCGTCAGCGCCAGGCATTTTTGGCAAAAGAAGAAATTATGTTGCGTGAACTTGCGGCCGGACGCCACTTTCGATTACTGGTACTGGAACGCCTTCAACGTGAAGAAAAAAGAGAGAAAAAACAGGAGCTTAACCGTATCAATCAGGAGAGAGAAGCAAGGCTGATGAAAGCTACCAAGTTAAGAGAAGCTGCCAGAAAAAAAGAGAGCGCCGGATTAAAAGAATTGGCGAGACCGAGGGAAGCGGAGAGACTGAAAAATCAATTACGAGTTAAAGGACAAAATAGCCTCAAGAAAGAGGCCCGTGCTAAGGAAAGAACGCGCCTTCAGGAAGAAGCCAGGGCAAAAGAAAACGCACGCAATGCAGTTGAAACTTTGCAAAAACAAGATGATGTTAATAAAAAAATTATGTCGAGCGTAAAACAAAAATCTCAGCAAGCAGAGCGGCTACGTCTGGATATCGTGCGTCAGCAAGAAGAAATCAAACTTATCCAGCAGCAACTGGATGCAGATAGTTCAACTGTTGCAAATACAAAACCGAAAGCAAGGCGTGTAATCAGGAGCAAAAAGAAGTCGAAAACGCTGAAAAGTGTGCGAAGATCCGCACATCCGCTGGATCGTGATTCTGATGACCGGTAAGCATGAATGGTTCTGAGCTGAATTCCAGGACTGCACCATTGCCCTAATCAACCGATCTGCCAGGGCCTGTCCAGTGCGGCGAACGGAGTCGCGTTCAATTATTGCTGTGGGTATCAGAACTCGTTTTCTGTCCTTTCCACGACCATCAAACACACCCAGGCAAAGTGCCTCGCGGACTCCTTCCAGACGCGTCGTGCAGGCATTCGAAGGGTTGCCAACGCCGGTTCCATGCGATTGCCCTGGGAGATTCGCCTTCTCCGTGCCCTAACTGGTCTGGATTGGGAGGATAAACGTCGTGTGCGTTCGGGGAAACCCACCTAACGTTTGTTGATAGCATGAGTTAGTGTCCACCAAGAATAAGTGGACACTTGCGGGGGTGCGGAAATTGGCTAAGAAACGGGCGCGGCGGACATGGGACGACTATGAGAAGCGCTCGATATGTTTGCAAACATTTGCGTCCGGGATATCGGTGGCTCAGGTTACATGGCGCTATGCGATGAATGTCAACCTGATTTTCAAATGGCTGAGGGATGAGCGTTTTGCACTATCCCTCGGCGAGGTTGATACCGCTGTTTTTCTGCCGATTGAAGTTTGCAGTGAGCTGAAACCGCTTCCCTCTGTTTTGGAACCAGGCACGGCTTGCGGTTCTCATAGCCGTGTAGAGATTGCCTTTTCAATGGCCACCGTGTGACAGCAGAAGGTGACTTTGACGGTGACGCGATTGCCCGGCTGCTGAAGGATTAGTATCATGATCACGGTTCCCGCCAATACACGCATCTGGCTTGCTGCGGGTGGGACTGATATGCGGCGCGGCTTCAATACACTGGCGGCACAAGCCGAGAATACGTTGGCAGCCGACCCGTTTTGTGGTCATCTGTTTGTATTCCGTGGTCGTCGCGGTTATCTACTCAAGATCATCTCCCTCTCATGGTTTGCAAGCAAACCACTGCCGGGCAGCGGGTGGGATAGTCAGGGCGCTTGTCTGTTCTCCAAGCACCTTGAACGTGGTCGGTTTGTCTGGCCTGCGGCAAAGGATGGCAAGGTCAGCCTGACTGCGGCACAACTGGCGATGCTTTTGGAAGGCATGGACTGGCGCATTCCACAGCGCACATGGCGGCCACTGAAGACAGGTTGAGCAGGCAGGATATGGGCCACGCTTTTCTTAACGAAAGTGGGTATTTCCAAGGCAAACACTCAATAGATACGCCCGCCAGGCGTTCAGGCAAAACCTCAAGCACAGGTTCCAATGTAGTCAGATTAAACCTGGCCGTCCTGTCAGAACTCACCCCATAGTTTTGACCCGATGGCTTCTCACCAAAGACCGTGCGCTGGAGATACAGAAACCTTGCAGAGCGTTCCAGATCAGTCAGTGTTTCAGGATCGGTTTTAATTAACCGGTTGAATTCTGACCGGCTGGTGATCTGGAATTTGATGGTATCAAGAAACTGCGGGTAATGGCGCTGGGTAACACATAATTTTGATACAGTTTTATTTTAGATGTTATCAAAATTGCCAATGAAAAGTTTTTCGGAGAGTCCGCCCACCATTTACTTCAAACCAAGCAGCGATATCATGCTGCCGATCGCCACGGACCAACATACCTTTAGCAATGCCAGCGTCTTTTAATACTTGTCAGAAAAAGGGGCTTGAAAGGCCTGGCAATTAGCACGCGGGCGTTTTCCGACTCTGTGTGCTTTTAAATCGCCTACCGGCAAATTGCTGATAGGCCCCTTTTTACTTCTTATGACTACTTGCTAAGTACCCTGACAAACCAAGCATTGGAATTCTTAGAGGGGGTGTGTTGTTTGAAACTGACATGACATGTCTCAGGGCGCGCTGCGGTTCCCTTGCAATGATTCATAGCTTTTTGAACTGCTTCTTGTTCTGTTGCGGCATGCGCTGAAAACACCCTTGCCGCCGATGCCTGGGTACTTATCAGTGTGCTAACCAATATTGTTAAGGCCAGTATATAATTCGTTTTCATTTAAATTCTCTCTTCATGTAATTGAAACTTCGCAAAAAGCGCGAACCATACCATATCTACAAACACAAATACGGTTGAGGCCGCTGGGTAAAACAATAATTGCGGTAATTTTGCAACATTTTTAACTTGATTTTCTCTCTAAAAAGCCGAGCCCCTGGCTTCGTATGCTTGGTCTGCCTATCGTCATTTGAATTGGACAAATCGCAGTCTGTCCGTATCGCTCATCAGCCGCACATGTCAAGTATTTTTAAGTTTCATGGCATCAGTTTGTCGATAGGTGCGGCTGAATGATTTTGAGCGATAACCCTAAATTACGGTAATGACATGGATGCCTCGCTCGATTTCTAAATGAGCTATGACAGGAGTGTTAAAAACGATTCTATTAACAGGATGCATCCATGGTTGCTACCATTACCACTGTAGTGTTGAACCTTACAAAGATTGTTGAATTACGGTGACTAATAGTCACTTTTTTAGGTGGACGTTAACGCACGAAAAACAATCATGTTAGGTGAGACTCGCCGGACGCTTACTAAACGTCACAAAGTATGGAAAACTGACCGCCCGGCCATGACTCCCAGCCGGAACCAGTCTGCAGATGGCCTGAATGGTGGATGTTCGTGGCGGTAGGCTTTAACTGGATTTGAGATGTTTCAACACGTATAATCTAAGCGCGGATGACAGGTTGGTATCTGGCGATCTACTGGAATCAATTCTGGTAATCATCCGATTGAGTGGCAGATCATCTTTTTTCGCAATACGATCGAGTTCCAGGTAAAATTCATCTTCCAGGGAATAACTGGTTTTGTGACCGCGGATTGAAATGGAGTGTTTTCGCAGCATTGGCTTCAATGGACCCGAACAGCCTTGAGCGCAGGTTACTTTTTCTTTCGAAACGAATCCAGTGAAACAACCCGCGCACCGCTGTTTTCTTCGTTGGTCTCTTCAGAGGGTTTGTTCTCGGCTTTGGCTTCGTCGATACCCTCTTCAAACAATTCCTCAAACAATTCGGGGCTGTCTTTAGGTTTCTTATCTGATTTGTTTTTGGTATCTGTAACTTTGTCTTTGGCTGATTTAGGGGTCAGGCCAATGATTTCTCTTGTATCTTCCTCGACAACCTGCAGTTCGAATTGCAATCCAAATTTCACAGATGGGTCATAAAAGCCCTTAATGGCGGCAAATGGAACGACCAGTGTTTCAGATATTTCGTCAAATGACAGGCCAATTTGGAAATGGTCTTCTTTTACTTCGAGATCCCAAAACCGGTGTTGCACGACAATGGTCATTTCTTCCGGATATTTTTCTTTCATTCGCGTGGAAAGTTGGACCTTGGGTGCACAAGTATCAAAAGTGATGAAAAAATGATGATCTCCAGGCAAGCCTGTTCTAGTTATTTCATCCAATAATTTGGCAATCATGGCGCGAAGCGCGTCCTGGGTAAGGATGTCGTAACGTATGAGGTCTTCAGCCATGAAATCAGCAGGTCCGTTAAACAGTAATCAATCCGAAGTTTAATGTAATAATTGAAAAAATGAAACCATTTGATGAATGAGAAAGTCGAAAATATTGGCAGAAATTTCCTTATTGTCTCATATTTAGGTCAATCGTGCCAACAAACCATTGCTAAACCCTTTCAATTGCGTAGATATCGCATTGGTATGTGGTAGAAATTTGATGCCAAATGGTGCCTGATGGGAGATAATGATTTTATTTAAGGTTTGAACATCAACGGCAGTTAGCTGAAACAACAGTGTCTGGCATCGTTTAAATGGAAAAAGTGAAGGCTTCTGTTGCCAGGTGCCTTCGAACCCCGCCTGGCCACGCAAATGGACAGGAGTTCAATGTGAGGTGTCACACCGCTTACGCAGCGAGACGAGCCTCAGCGTAGTTGTCATTTGCAACTATTAAGTTTGGCCCGATAACGACGGATACCATACCGAACGAAAACTATGTTTTTACGCCCTCGTCGATCCTGTTTCGCCCCCATCAAAAGCCATCGCGATTCAATTATCGATGGTTTTTGGTGGAGGCGCCGGGTACCGCCCCCGGGTCCGATAGGTTTATTATACACGCAATTTATCGTCATAGCTGGCAAGCCAGCACCCTTTATATAGTATAGATGATCAACGAATTCAATTAAATCCAGCTGTCGTAATGCGATTTTTAGGTGCGGGTTAAACGATGTGCAGGCAACCAGCTGTTGTTGCCTGTGGATAATTTGCGGTGATCAGGGTGACGCTTTAATATTGACATGTTACAAAACGACAATATCGTTCCTAAATGAGGGCGATATTGAGAGCATGAATCCAACGTCTTTGAATTATGACAATACTAATAATCAAAATTATGAGGAAAATGCCATGAGCGATTATCTTGCAGATGTGCAGCGTTATGATGCCGGTGCTGATGCTGATACGGTTAAAAAAATTGTTAGACATCTGGGCATCGCGCTACGTAGTCGGGATACTTCATTTGTATCATGTTCTGATGATGCCGAATTGGGTAGAGTTCGACAAAGCTGGTGTATGAAGAAACTTAAACAAACCGATGAAGCTAATTGTGATAAAGTTATCGCATCAACCTGTGAAACGATGAAAGCTGACCGCAGTAAACAGCGGGTGACATTTTACTACCTGGTAGCAAAATCACTCGGGCAACTGGGTGGTTTATAGACACCTGCCAAATATCTGGACAGACCGGTAAAAAGGAAGCCCTGCTGGTTAGGCTGGGCTTTTTGATTTGGAGCCAATATGGTTCAATAGCAGACTAAATCTGTTGAATATGGCGATAGAAATACTATTTTTTATGAGTGTTCAGTCCTGGTGTATAGGCTGAATCAACGTAACCACCACGCTCTGAAAAGAACATACCAAAGCCTTTTGAAATGCTTTGTGTGATTTCTTTTAATATTGTCAAAATATGCATAACAGACCTCTTTGGTTGATAGTTGATATTCGAATTGTGTTAACTGGTAAATATTAACAATTTGGACAGATGCAATTGACATTTTTACATGACTGGAATGCGTGAATTGCATGCCACAGCACCTGTTTCAGAATATACAATATAAATCCTTGCTGTGCAGTCCATAGTACTTAGCTGTTTGTAATTGTTGAGAATCATTTTATCGATTGATCGAAGTTTATATTTGTCAGGACAAATAAATGCGGCAATATCTTGATTTGATGGCTAAAGTGCTGGATGAGGGCAGTGATCGCGGCGATCGAACCGGTACTGGCACCCGTTCGCTTTTTGGTCACCAGTTGCGATTTGATCTAGCTGAAGGCTTTCCGGTTTTAACAACCAAGAAACTTCATCTGCGCTCAATTATTATTGAACTTTTGTGGTTTTTGCGCGGTGATACTAACATTGCGTGGTTGAATGAAAACGGTGTTTCCATATGGGATGAATGGGCTGATGAACAAGGTGAATTGGGGCCGGTATACGGCTATCAATGGCGTTCATGGCCCGCTCCTGACGGCAGCAAGATTGACCAGATCAGCCAGTTACTTGATGGTTTGAAGAACAATGCCAATTCGAGACGCCATATTGTCAGTGCCTGGAATCCCTCTCTGATCGAGGATATGGCGCTGCCACCCTGTCACTGCCTGTTTCAGTTTTATGTTGCTGATGGCAAATTATCCTGTCAGCTATATCAGCGTTCGGCTGATATCTTTTTAGGCGTGCCATTCAATATTGCTTCCTATGCATTACTAATGCTGATGCTGGCACAGGTCTGCAATTTGAAGCCGGGCGATTTTATTCACACATTTGGGGATGTTCATTTATATAATGATCATTTCAAGCAGGCCCGTACTCAATTGACCCGACAGCCGGGGGAATTGCCGGTAATGAAAATCAATGGCGATATACGTGACTTGTTTAAATTTAACTATGAAGATTTTACGCTGGAAGGTTATAATCCTGCGCCGGCTATCAAGGCTAAGGTGTCGGTTTGAGTATCAAAATTGCGTTAGTTGTCGGCATTGCCCAAAACGGTGTAATCGGATTCGACGGGGCAATGCCCTGGCGGCTTTCGACAGATTTGAAGCGATTTAAGTCGATCACCATGGGTAAACCGATCATCATGGGGCGCAAGACGTTTGAGAGCATTGGTCGAGCTTTGCCGGGAAGACTAAATGTCGTCGTGTCTCACTCTGTATATACGGCACAAGGAATTGAGAGTGCCGGTAGCCTGAAGGAGGCAATTGCAAAATCAAAAAAATGGGCACTGGAACATGAGGCTGAAGAGATTTGTGTTATTGGGGGTGGAGATATTTATAACCAGTCTCTGCCTTTTGCTGATCTTCTTTATATAACCCACATTTTGGCTGAACCAGTTGGCGATACGATATTTCCCAGTCTTGATGAAAAACAATGGACCGTCAGGTCGCGGGAAATATTTCCAAAGAGCGAAAAAGACAGTGCAGAGACGATTTTTGTGATTTATGAGCGAAATAGCGGTGATAGCGATAGAGTTGGTCATTGAAAGCCGCGCTGCTCATGCCTATAACCAGCATAAGTATATTTGAATTGCGGCACAGTCGATCTGACGTGTTGTAATCGGGCGCGTTAACAGGAATAAGGAAATTTTATGCCTTGGAGCAATCAATCCGGTGGAAACCGGAACGGAGGAGATGACGGCAGTAATCAGGGTGGACCCTGGGGTCAGGGGCCTAAAGGGCCGGGAGGTAATAATGGTGGTACACCACC
>JAAENI010000781.1 GCA_024224595.1 Hyphomicrobiales bacterium | reverse complement strand
GACTATTGTTATCGCGCCAGCAATCGGCAATGCGCTTTATAACGCCACCGGTGTACGCATTCATAATCCTCCGCTTAATCCTGAAAAGGTAGCCCGCGCCATTTTTGAATGGAGAGCGGCCCGGGAGGACGAATAAGTTTCAATGAAACAGCGAACGATTATATCACTGGAACAGGCATTATCGTTGCCCTATGCCACTTTACGGTTTGCCCAATTGGGCTGGCGGGTTATTCGTATTGAAGCAACGCCAACAGGTGTCGGGTTACCAGGCGATCCAAATCGCTATATTGGAAAAGTGGTCGTTGATGATGATCGGCGCAGTTATTTTATTGCGCCCAATGTCGGCAAACAGGCGATTGCTCTCAATCTCAAGTCCAAGCACGGTCAGGAAGTTTTATACCGCCTAATTGATGAACTTGAGGCCGATGTCTTTTGCTGTAACACAATGCCCTCGCGTTACAGTCAACTGGGTATCGATTATCAGACATTATCGAACCGGAAACCAGATTTGATTTGGGCTGGTATTTCTGCCATGGGGCCTGATTACCCCAATACGCCAGGATATGATCCTGCGATACAGGCTATGGCAGGTTATATGGAACTGACTGGTCCTGCCGATGGTAGCCCGACACTTGCAGGAGTTCCAATTATTGATCTTAAGGCAGGGGATGAAGTTTATGCTGCGGTAATGGCCGCCCTGTTGGAGCGTTATGAGACAGGCAAGGGAACCCAGATCAACGTGTCGATGTTGCAGGCAGCTGCAAGCTGGTTGATCACCACGCTGCCGTTACTGGATTTTGATTGCGAACAATCTGAAATCAGCCGCTGTGGTAATGAACACCGCAAGTTTATCCCCACAAACGCCTATGCGACCAACAACGGGTTCATCTTTATGGCAATTGGCAGTGATATTCAGTGGAAGCGGCTGACGAAGGTCAAACGCTTTGAAAGTATTGCTAACGATGTGCGCTTAACCAATGAAGGCCGCCATCAGGAGCGCGAAGCCATTCACCGCGATATCGCATCTGTCACCAGCCTTGCCACCACCGAAGCGATTACAGCGGATTTTGAGGCGGCAATGATACCGCATGCACCAATTCAGACGATCCCGCAGGTGGCACAGATGGATGCAATTTCCAGCAAACTGACATCCACCACCCTGCCTGACAAAAGCGTATTGCACATGCAGCCACTGGCGGCAGATGGCGGTCTGCGGGAACTTGGCTTTGCACCAAAATATTCTCAAAATACCGGAGAAGTATTGCGCGAGGCCGGTTACTCGAATGAAGAAATTATAACATTGGCGGAACAGAATATAATTCCGAATATCAATCTTTAAGGGACTATGAAACATGAAAAAATTGCAGAACAAAGTTGCACTGGTTACGGGATCAGGTCGTGGTATCGGGCGCGCGATTGCGCTTAAACTTGCAAATGAAGGTGCAAAGATCGTGGTTAATGATCTCGATAAAGACGTCGCGGCCGAGACGGTACAGACGATCAAGGATACAGGCAGCGATGCGGTCGCTTGTGTCGGTGATGTCACCGTCAGCGATTTTGGCAAACAGTTTATCAATTGTGCAGCTGAAAATTTCGGTGCTGTGGATATTATTGTCAATAATGCCGGTTATCCGTGGGATACGGTTATTCAAAAAATGACCGATGAACAATTTCAGGCAATGCTGGATGTACATACAGTTGCGCCTTTTCGCATATTGAGGGCGGCGGCTGATTTTATTCGCCCTGCTGCAAAACAGGAAATCGAAGAGGGCAAGGAGAACTATCGCAAGGTAGTCAATATATCCTCAATCGCCGGGCTATACGGTAACGCAGGGCAGATGGGTTATGCTGCAGGAAAATCGGCGCTGGTTGGCATGACGCGGACACTGGCAAAGGAATGGGGTCGCTATAATGTCAACGTCAATTGCGTTGCCTTTGGCTATATCAAAACCCGTATCACTGAGCCACTGGGTGAGGAAAAATCTGTTGCGCAGGTGGGCAATCGCTCAATCAATATCGGTATCCCGCCGGAGATGATCAAAGGCATGAATCGCATGATTCCGATGGGAAGGGGTGGAACACCGGAAGAGGCAGCAGGTGCGGTCTATTTGATGTGTTCTCCAGAATCCAACTATATTAGCGGTCAGGTATTGTTGGCGGCTGGTGGATTGACCATGTAGTATTGTCGATATGCAGATAAAGCCTAACTAAACCTGATAGACTCTAGCCAGCCATTCATGAAACAATGTCATGGGGAAATGTGTATTGTATCCCTGAAATCGTGGTAATTTTTTCGAGTGATGGCCAACAATGGCCATCGCGGGCGAAATCAGCGCTGCATTCAGGGCTTCAATATTGTCGAATACAACTTCGTTGCCAATGATGGCATTGCTGTCTGGTATGTCTGTTGGGTCATCCCAATTTGATGGCATATAGCAGAAAATTCGCTTGATAAGTGGGAAATTCGCCAATGCGTCCGGGTGGGCCTCAAGATAGGCAAGGCGAAATGCACTGGTCTTTTCTTCACTGTCTGTGGAATAATAACGCACCGCCAGCGATTGTTTTGCCTCGTTATAGGCAAGTTTTGATTTATTGACGCCAGAATGTTCGACAAGTTCAAAAAGCTGATGGGTTATGTTGCAATCAGTTATTGCGAGCTGGCGAAAATCAGCCAGTGACCCGTCCTCCATAGCAGCTATCAAACCGCAGGAAGATGCCAGCAAAACCTGTACCAACATAACCGGTTCCCCTTCGTCGTCAAATATTGTGGTTTTTTGTTTTGATGGCAGAAAGGTGCGTACGCCGATAATTCCCTTGATATATTGAACTGAGCCGAGATATTCGTCGAAAAAGAATTCTAACAGGCGTGCTTCTGAATTTTTTGGTGCTTCAATATTTAGATAATAACTTAACATCATATGAAAGGGTCTAAGCCGTCACGACCAGGAGTTTGGCATTACCTTTGCCGGCATTGACATAAGCGTGGTTCATCTTGCTGTCGAGATATATGCTGTCGCCGGTATCAAG
>JAAENI010000780.1 GCA_024224595.1 Hyphomicrobiales bacterium | reverse complement strand
TATTCTGGTGTCGGCACCCAAACAAAAGTACAAAAGCCGGTACAAGATTTAACTGTTGTTCGAAAATTCATCGGTAGCACTGGTTTGCCGGCATTGTTTGATCTGCCCTGGGTGCCATTTTACTTGGTGATTGTATTCCTTTTGCATATGTGGCTTGGCTGGTTGGTGACCGCAGGCGCAATCGTTGTGCTGGTGTTGACGGTTATCAATGAGTTCATCACCAAGAACCACATTGCAGATACCACCAAAGCGGAAATGGAAGAAGCAAGCTTTAGTGATACCAGCCAACGCAATTGCGAAGCAATCATCTCCATGGGGATGATTGGGAACATTACTGATCACTGGCAAAAATTGCGCTTTAAATCGATGGCCACCGGTCAAACCACAACAAACAGAACTGGAAGGATTGCCTCATTTACCAAAGTGTTCCGCTTAGGCCTGCAATCGGGTATATTGGCATTAGGAGCCTATCTGGCAATCTATCAGGAGATATCTGCTGGAACGATGATCGCTGCCTCTATCCTTGGTGGTCGCGCTCTTGCTCCAATTGATATGGCGATTGGAAACTGGAAGAACTTTGTCATGGCGCGGCAATCTTATGCCCGGTTGAAAGATTGTCTGGCTGATGAGTATGATCAGTCAACACTGATTGAGTTGCCCGCCCCTAAGGGAAATCTGGTCCTTGATAAAGTAACCAAGATGGCGGCAGCAACCATGCCCGGTGCTGATCGTGTGCCGATTGTCCAGCGCATATCTTTCCAACTAGCACCCGGTGATGGACTAGGGGTGATAGGTTCTAGTGGATCGGGTAAATCCAGCCTTGCACGGTTGATTGTTGGCCTATGGGAAGCAGAACGGGGCGAGGTGCGTCTTGATGGTGTCAATTATAAACAATGGGACAGGGATAGGCTTGGCAAATACATAGGCTACCTGCCGCAATCGGTTGAATTGTTA
>JAAENI010000779.1 GCA_024224595.1 Hyphomicrobiales bacterium | reverse complement strand
GTATTGGAGAGTCTGGTGATTGGTCAACAATGGGATGGCGATGTTCGTGTGGTTTTATTTGTCTGCCTGCGTGAAAACATCACTCTCGATGATGATCTTATCAGCCGTATCAAAACCCGGATCAGAGCCAATACAACACCACGCCACGTACCAGGGAAAATAATACAGGTTGATGATATCCCTCGAACCAAAAGCGGGAAAATTGTCGAACTTGCTGTTCGGGAGGTGGTACATAATCGTCCGGTGAAAAATAAAGAGGCTCTGGCAAATCCTGAGGCTTTGACTCAATTTGCAAACAGGGAAGAGTTGCAATCTTAAGGATTTACCCCATGCCCCTGTGTAAATCCTTTTTCAGATCGTCGATATTTTCAAGTCCCACCGCTACCCGAACAAGGCCTTGTGAGATACCGGCTAACTGTAATTGCTGAGCAGATAGACGACCATGGGTAGTTGATGCTGGATGAGTAACGGTTGTTTTTGTATCACCGAGGTTTGCAGTGATTGAGCAGATCTGTGTATTATCAATGAGCTTCCAGCTTGCGTCCTT
>JAAENI010000778.1 GCA_024224595.1 Hyphomicrobiales bacterium | reverse complement strand
TCAATCACCAATCACCAATCATCAATCACCAATCACCAATCATCAATCACCAATCACCAATCATCAATCACCAATCATCAATCACCAATCACCAATCATCAATCGCCAATCACCAATCCTCAATCGTCAATCACCAATCATCAATCGCCAATCATCAATCATCAATACCTATTCCGGTAAGCCGAAAAAACCGACCAGCTTTGCCAAAGCATTGAACTGGTCAAGAGTGCTGTAGAGCACTCCGGCCTGCTGCAACTCCTGTGCGGCATCCGATGTGTAGCCCTTTTTGCTGAAATACCAGCGCACCACCGCGGCATAGTCCTTTTCTGTAGTCACTTTTTCCATATGTTCCAGGAAGTCCCGGATATCTCCCGGCCCTATAGGATCGCTGGTATACTTCACCTGAATGAGCCATGCGGACGTTTTTGGCACATCATCGGATTCTGTCTCGGTCCATTCCCCTGTCAGATCAATCTCCACAGGAATACCCTTTTTCACAATTCCGCCCCTCCGCTCAATTTTCGCAAATTTTGGCAGTGTGATTGTTCCAGGAACATTGAAATAAGTGGCACCATCCACCGACTGTCCATCAAATCCCCGCAGCACCGCCTCAACATAGACTTCCGCAACCTCGCCGATGAAATTGTTCATATGTCCCCGGAGCCGTCTGTATTCTGTGCGCCAATCCCTGACTGCTTCAGCCGGTTGCAGTTTTCCGATCTCCCGATGGTAGTTGTATTCAATATAGCGGCGCAGCATAGGATCATCAGGCCCGTTGTACAGGGTCCAGGTCGCCCTGGTTACAATGTCGGCTTGCAGCAATTTTTCCAGTGAAGCCTGCACATCCTCCACACTGACTCCGATTTCCTCTGCCACCTGTTCAGCATCAATTTGTTCCTTTGGATACTTTGTGGCCCAGAACATGACCTTGCGGGTGGTCTGCCCGGCATTGAGCAGTTCGCTGTACTTGCGAAATTCCCAGGCATAGTGTTGGAACAATCTCCCGTTTACATCCCCCAATTCGAACTGCATAACTGTTTCCAGCGCGTCTGATGAAGGATAATCCGAAATCGCCGGGGAGGAACTGGTAAGCAGTTTTTCCACGGAATAAGGATAGCCGCTGGTCAACCTGTAGATCGCTTCGGCAAAGGCTTCGGTCATAGAAATGTTGTCCCGTTCAGCGAATCTGAACACAAGGTCATGTGTATATTCCCGGGGCAGAGGTTTTAAATGCCAGGCGCTGATACGTCCGGACAGCAAGCCGCCCAAAGCCTCTTCCACCAGCAGCGTCACCGCTGACCCGGACAACAGCAACGGTGCCCAGTGGGTTTCCGAAGCCCGCTGGAAACTGTCAGTCAGATCGTGATGAACCTGCTGGATAGGATCATAAACATCAGTCAGCACCTGGAATTCATCAACAATGATAGCTGTGGGCATATTGCGGGTAGCAGCGTAACCCATCGGAAAATTGATAACCCACTGTGCGAGACGATGAGCAGCAGCCATATCATTTTCCGTGCGGAGCCCTTGATAATTTTCAAGCAATTCCAGGGCATAGATATCATCAACCTGCCTGGCAAAATCAGACAGCACCCGCAAATTGACATTCTGCCTCATAAACATCGGCTGACGGTGGCGAAAGGCAAGATAACTCCGCAGATAACCGGAAAAATAATCTTCGGCAAAATCATAATATGTGATCGCCTGTTTCCGGTTCACGTAATGTGCAAAGGTGATAAAAACAGGCACCACCCGGTCCTGTTCGCTAAACAACTGATTGAAAAGCCTGACAAGAATAGCGGTTTTGCCTGTGCGTCGGCGTCCGACCAGGGCCCAACTGTTCAGATGCCGGATGGGAATATTCTCCACCCACCTCCGGCAAAGCCGCAATTCATCGTTCCGATCCACAAACAAGTCCCCTGCCAGATCTTCTAACGGCTCAATATGGTCAGCCATCATGTCTTCTTCCTTTCTGCAAGTCTGTAATCAGGACGCAGATGAACGCAGACATAACGCAGATTGTCATTGTCTTTGTTATTGTAAATCTGCGCTTATCCGCGTTTATCTGCGTCCGAAAAAAGTGTATAACCCTAAGGGTTTCATTCCCGACTGCACAATTTTGGTTACACTCATTTTATTTAGGCATCCTTCATATGGCTACAAAAGTAGCTGACACTTTTAAAAGTTCGGAGTTCCGCCTTCAGGCGGT
>JAAENI010000777.1 GCA_024224595.1 Hyphomicrobiales bacterium | reverse complement strand
GTGAACACAGAACATGTGAGAGTTCATGGTTCTCAAATGCCAATCAGTAACTAATGGAAGGGCCAAATTGATGCCATCTATAGCGACAAGACTTGCGAAACTGGAAACCAAAAAGCTTCCATACAAATCGCGATTCACGGTCATTCACAACCATATCGTCAAACCCTCACCTGATGGGCCAGTTCAAGTTGGCGAGATTTACGAAATCATTGGCGGCAGTAAATTCGACCGTAAAGATTATCAAAATGAAGCAGAACTTTTGGAAGCAGTGAACCAGGAGCATTTGCGGGTTTATGGCTCTCCATATGTCTCAGATGAAGTTTGAAAAACAATCAACAAATATCAAAGGCTAAATATGTCCAATCGAGGTGGAAAAAGAACACAGGCAGGTAGAAAGCCAGGAAGCCCCAACAAGGCGACGGCGGCAATTCGCGCCCTTGCAGGTGAACATGCCGACAAGGCAATCGATATCCTGGCCGAACTTATGGAAGGCCAGGACACACCGGCAGCAGCTCGCATCACTGCTGCCAAGGAATTACTCGAACGCGGGTTTGGCAGACCGGGTTCTTATGCAGCACTGGAATTGGATACGCCACTTTCCGAACTGCAACCAAGGGAAGCCATTAGCGCCATTACAGACGCTGTAACAGGCGGTGCAATCTCAGTTGAAGAGGGCCAGCGGCTTGTGGCGATGATTGAGGCCCGCATCAAGGCAGTAGAACTTGCGGAACTTGAAAGCCGACTGACAGAACTGGAAGGTGCAAAATGATTTATCGAAACATCGAAAAACGCATTGATAGATTGGATGGATAAAATGGCACTTGAAAAAAAATCAATGACAAATGGGGAAACCTGCGCGAGCACTGAAAATTCAGTTTCAAATTCAGACGAAAACAAATCTTGGCAGTTTCAGCCGGGAGTATCCGGTAACCCTGCCGGCAAGCCTAAGGGTACCACCCACAAGGTCACCAGAGCTTCTATGGCGATGCTTAACGGCGATCTGGAAACCTTGTGACCCGCAAGTGTATTGATATGGCTCTGGATGGCGATATGGCCGCTATGAAGTTGTGTATGGACAGACTGGTACCACC
>JAAENI010000776.1 GCA_024224595.1 Hyphomicrobiales bacterium | reverse complement strand
GACTTTGTCTTTTCTGACGCGGATAAAGACTGGTACAAGAATTATTTTGTAGCGCTTGCACCGAAGCTTGAAGTTGGCGGTTGCTTTACGGCGCATAACGCATCAAATACCGGAATGGAGGGCATCAGAGAATTTCTTGACTATGTGAAAGGCTTGCCCAATTTCAAAACCACCATTGACACAACCAGCAGTGCAGGGATTTCAATCAGTTATAAGATAGCAGAAAAGTGAGTGGAAAAGTTATAGTTATTGAAGATACATAGGAGTGGAATTTGATGAATACAGAAATACACTTTGAAACACTTGATCCTGAAAACTGGGATGAGATGCGAGCTCTATCACACCGAATGGTTGATGATGCTATCACCTATCTCGAAACGATTGACAAACGCCCTGTCTGGCAACCAGTACCAGAGAATGTAGCCACACGATTTGATACGCCAATCCCTCACGAGCCTGCTGGCGCAGATGCAGTGTATCAGGAATTTCTGGAGACTGTGTTTCCATATCCGATGGGCAATAATCACCCTCGCTTCTGGGCCTGGTATATGGGTAACGGAACGGTGCTTGGAGCCCTTGCTGATTTCTTGGCTGCAATCATGAATCCTAATCTTGGTGGGGGTAGTCACGTGGCCAATCTGGTTGAAGGACAGGTAGTCAACTGGATGAAAGAAATACTTGATATGCCAATGAATTCCAGTGGCTTACTGGTTAGTGGTGGTTCGATGGCCAACTTTGTCGGTCTTGCAGTTGCGAGAAATACCAAATGCGGATTTGATGTTAGAGAGCTTGGTATGCGGCTCCCCGGCAATTGATGGTGTATGCATCCACTGAAATACATAGTTGTATCCAGAAAGCGGTTGAACTGCTGGGGTTGGGCAGCAATAGTCTACGGAAGGTGTCTGTGAATGATGATTTCACTATCAACATAAAAGCGCTAGAAACGGCCATATCTGCCGACCGTGAAACAGGTCTTCAGCCAATCTGCATCATTGGAAGCGCAGGGACCATTAACACAGGAGCAGTTGACAATTTGAACGCGTTAGCCGATTTGTGCGAACGTGAGGGGCTGTGGTTTCACGTGGATGGCGCAATCGGAGCAGTCGCGGTGCTCGCAGAGAATGTGAAAGAACAACTCTCCGGGATTGAAAGAGCCGATTCGGTTGCGCTCGATCTTCACAAATGGATGCACATTCCTTTTGAGGCTGGTTGCGTACTTGTGCGGCATGATGATGCCCATCGAAAGACATTTTCACTTACTCCGGAATATCTGGAGCATGACACGCGCGGACTGGCAGCAGGCCACCTCTGGTTCAGTGATTATGGTTTGCAATTGTCACGCCAGTTCCGTGCGCTGAAAGTGTGGATGTCGATCAAAGAACACGGTGTTGATCGG
>JAAENI010000775.1 GCA_024224595.1 Hyphomicrobiales bacterium | reverse complement strand
GGGCGGCTGCGCGGGCAATGCGCAACATGGGTATTAAAAAATTGATACTGGTGGATCCGCAAAATCCTGATCCGGCCAGAATCGGCAAGATGGCGACCCATGCGGCTTTGGAAGTCGTCGACCAAATGACGGTTTGCAGTACTTTAAAGGAGGCTCTGAACGAATATAATTATGTCGTTGGCACCACTGCCAGGTTGGGCGGTCAGCGTAAAGTTGTCAGTTCACCGTCCAAGCTGGCACAAAGGCTTATCTCGATTTCCCATCTAAATCAAATTGCCGTTTTGTTTGGACCCGAAGATCGCGGTCTTACCAATGAAGATATTCGTTTTTGCGACATTCTGGTTAACATACCTACCGCTGAATTTTCATCGCTCAATTTGGCCCAGGCCGTTATGGTCATGTGTTATGAGTTGTTTTGTTTCAGCCGGGATAAATCCGGTGAATTCGCTCCCCGTCTGGCCAACCGTCATGAGCTCGAAGACATGTACGAGCAGCTAAAGGATGTGATGATGCGTATCAGCTTTATCAATCCCGCCAACCCGGACTACTTTATGAACAACCTGCGGCATTTTGGATCGCATATACAGCTCAGGGCCAAGGAGGTGAGCATTATTCGGGGCATCTGCCGCCAGATAAACTGGTACGGCAAAAAACGCTATCAGGATGGACTCGAGGAGGGACGCGAGGATTCCAAAGTTTGAAAAGATGAACGTCGAACATCGAACGTCCAACATCGAATGAAAAAATATAAACAATTAAACCATTAAATACACTGGATCTTCGATCAAAACACATATTCAGTATTGAAAGAAGATTTATTTCAATTGGCCTTGCCTTCAATTTGCTCCTTAATGGCATCACCCATTTCCCTGGTTCCCACCGCTTTATCTTTATCGATTGCGATATCAAGGGTGTGAATACCGGCTTTCAACACATCGGCGACGGCCGATTCAATGGCATCGGCAGCGTCCTCGTAACCTAGGCTGAAGCGCAGCATCATGGCGGCTGAAAGTACTTGAGCCACCGGGTTTGCGATGCCTTGCCCGGCAATATCAGCATATTCATACTGAAGTTGAAAATTATATTTTTGCTGTATAATATCCAGGACCTTAACAGCTTCCTGCATAACCTCCGGGCCAATTCCGTCTCCGGCAAGTATGGCAATTCGTTTCATAGCATCCAATCCGTACTTGGTTGATTGTGTTCATTGAGTTGATTAGGTAAAAGTTTCAGGAACCAGTAGCACTGTAAAAGGATAAAGGCTGAATTCGTTCTTGATCCCTGTTGCCTGGTTCTTTGTTGCTTTCTGGCTACTCGAGTCTCCTGCCTCTTACCTTCCCATCTTCCCAACTTCTTTCTTCCCACTTCCGACTTCCCACTTCCCACTTCC
>JAAENI010000774.1 GCA_024224595.1 Hyphomicrobiales bacterium | reverse complement strand
TAAAAGGAATCATCAGTAACGTTCAAATCTGCTGTTTGTGTCATGTCTTGCCAACCTGATACCGGTTTTTCAAAAACATAAGCCACAATGTCGCCGGAATTCTGTAATGAACCCACAACAACACTATTGCCGGAAATGCTGACCGATTCGCCAAAGCCGCTCGGAACTGTGTTGAGGGGCAAAAGTTTGCCTGTTTGGGTCATATTGCTCTACTCGCTTGACATACCATGTGCTGAACGGCGGTGAACTCAGGGCTTCTTCGGTTAACCGGCCTAACAATTGTTCGTAGCCATCAGAATCAGTTATTCGTTGGTTAACCACCTGGCTCATAGCGCATGGCGCTGAAATCAGGAAAAACGTAATAGAGAGAACAATGTTTTTCACTGCATTACTGTTCCCTTGCAGTATGAGGTTGATTGTCCAGGCCGCAATCGTTTCAATCAATAACCTCAATAACGCGCATGTTTGGCGGCAAGTTGCATTGCTTCCATGGCATTGTCCGGTACGCCATGATCTGAATACAGATTTGCCGGATATTTTCCGAGTGTTGGTTCGTAGACCTTGGCGTAAAGCTCGCTGCGGATGCTGGGTTTTTCACGGGACTTGCGGAAACTGGCGATCGGGATCTGCTCAAAGACAATAGCTTC
>JAAENI010000773.1 GCA_024224595.1 Hyphomicrobiales bacterium | reverse complement strand
GGCTACGAACATGGGCCATGGGTGGCAAAAAACATTCGCGGAGCCATAGGTGATGTCTTAAAGCGCAAAAGACAAATTGATGAAACGGCAAATCAGCGACCCGATGCATTGACCGCGCTATATGAGAGACATCTGATAATTGGCAAACACCATGTACCATCACCTATGACAATCGGTGTATACCCTGGAAAAAATGACATCGAAGTGGTGATCACACTATTTGGAATTGCTGGATTGTGGCGAGAGAATTTGATCTATGCGGCAAATGAAGCGCTGGAGTATGGTATTCGTGTGACGGAGGGAGGCAGTGTCTATCCCAGTTGGGAACTGACCGACTGGTACTGGTACAGAAAGGAATGTTTTTCTTTGGTAGAAGCCAGCGACACACTATCAATCGAGCTCGTGTCACCGATGGTAACTGGAAGTTCGGGTGGTGTCAGCGGAGATTTCAGCGTCATACCTGCAGCGATTGCCAATCGTGTTCGCTTGATGGCGAGATGGCTGAATGTCGGCGTTAAACTGACGCCAGAACAGATTGATAAAAATGCGCGAAATATCCGTGTCGAATATGATCCAACACGGCCAACAGTACCATTTGTCCGCCGTAGAATGCAAGACAGAAGCAAGCGCGTCACCATCTATGCGAATGCTTCTGGGATCAGATTTCACAATGTGCCATCATTGCTGCGTCCAGCCTTCCTACTCGGTCAAACAACTATGGCAGGAGGTTCTGTTGTACATGGATTTGGTGATTACCGGTGTTACTGACAAGTTGGAGGAACTTGGGTTATTAGTGAGTAAAATAGTATTTGGCCTGATTTGTGTATTTTTGCCACAGGCCAAATTGATCGTCTATGTTTGTGGGGAATATCCGGTTTACCGCCGCGAATTTTATTCCTTTTTGCATATCTGCTTCGATCGCTCTGCCAATATTCACCTGCTCAATTGAACTGAAAGAACATATATAGTCGGATAGTCAGTAAAAGATCATATCCCATATTCGTTTGTAGCTATCAGCAGGCCTATGTAGAGCCTGCTCAGAAACGCTAATATATTGAAAATAAAAGACAACTTGATGATTGTCT
>JAAENI010000772.1 GCA_024224595.1 Hyphomicrobiales bacterium | reverse complement strand
TAAACTGATCAGCATCCAGATGGGCAGGAAATTTATCACGAAACCGTATTAATTTGTCACCACTCAAGGTAGCTGTGTGAATGATATCAGCGCTTCCCAATTGGCACATATCATTGCCAGCCATATCAATAATTGCCGAGTCTCCTTTGTAATCAATATCGTTGGCATCGGTTCCAATACGATTAACACCACAGACATAGCAAAGATTTTCCATGGCTCTGGCACGTAGTAGTGTTTGCCATGGATAGGCTCGCACCCCCGGCCAGGAAGCCACAAACAGCATCAGGTCAGTATCACTCTGATTTCGACACCAGACAGGAAAACGCAGGTCATAGCAAACGTATAATGCAATATTCCAGTCACGCCAATGGATAACCAGTCTTTTGTCACCAGCAGAATATCGTTGTTGTTCATTGGCCATTCGAAACAGGTGTTTTTTATCATACCAGTGCAAATTTCCGTCCGGGTATGCAATAACCATACGGTTGAAATTTTGATTGTGATCACGGATCACCAGGCTTCCGGTAACCGCTGCATTATGTGTGGTCGCAAGCAGTTTCATCCATTGGACGGTTGCACCATCCATAGTCTCGGCTACTTTGGTTGCATCCAGT
>JAAENI010000771.1 GCA_024224595.1 Hyphomicrobiales bacterium | reverse complement strand
GTTTCGGCAGCCTGAAAATGGCCCAGCACCAGCTCAGCGCAGACAAAGCGCTTATTGAAAAGGTCAATCAGATCTTAAATAAGGAAGGACTGACTTATACCGATGATGTTCGTGTCAAACATTTTTTATCCGTACTCCATGAAGAGATCGGGATAAAAGTTCTTAAGTCCCATATTCGAACAAAATATAAACAACTTAATATTGCCGCCAGCGTGGGATGTCATGCCCTGCGGCCCGCAAAGGTGACCCAATTTGATTCTCCGGCCGTGCCCACCATGTTTGATGATCTTGTCAAGCTAACCGGGGCAAAGGCTGTTGACTGGTCCAAAAAATCCGAGTGCTGCGGCGCACCACTTCTGGGCATCAATGATGATCTATCGCGTCAGATCATGGAGACAAAACTGGCCAACGCACTTGAAAACAGTGCCCATTTCATCGCCGTGGCCTGCCCGTATTCATTTTTGCAGTTTGACCGGTTTCAAACCCGTATTGCACGACAAAATAACCACGGGCAAATTCTTGCACCGGTTTTATATCCGCAACTTCTGGGTCTTGCCAAGGGGATTGACCCGCAACGCTTAGGATTTTCTAACCATATGGCTGATATTGATTTGCTTACCTCTTATTTAGCCCCAATTGAAGGGAAAACACAGGAGATTTCGCATGATTAACAACACCTCAGGGTCGGTACTTGTCATTGGGGGGGGAATCAGTGGAATGCAGGCTGCCATCGACGCGGCAGACTCCGGATTCCATGTCTATCTTGCCGACCGGTCCCCTTCCATCGGCGGCATGATGTCAAAGCTGAACAAGACCTTTCCCACCAACGACTGCGCCATGTGAATTATCTCACCCAAACTGGTCGAGGTCGGCCGGCACATCAACATAGAACTTCTCACACTGACTGAAATTACCAGCCTTTCGGGCAGTGCCGGTAATTTTACCGCCACCTTGACCCGGCACCCCAGACGCGTTTCTCAGGAGAAATGCATTGCCTGTGGCGAGTGTGCACAAAAATGTCCTAAAAAAGTGGCCAATGCGTATGACGAAGGATTGAGCAAGCGAAAAGCAATCTATATCGATTATGCCCAGGCAGTACCGTTAAAGTACAGCATTGATGAAGAAAACTGTATTT
>JAAENI010000770.1 GCA_024224595.1 Hyphomicrobiales bacterium | reverse complement strand
GGCGTTAAGGAACTGTCGCTGCCAAAATAATTTGCGATCAATAATACCCAATTCAGCTTCATCGCAAACGGCATCCCAGTTCGCCGTGATGAACTCAATTTGCGTTTCAGCAATGGATAGAGCCTGCTCTTGCGACAACTGAAAATGATGTGCTGCATTAAGGCAGGATGTAATCCGACTCATATTATCGGTACCGGATATCCGCATGGCCTGAGAGGCCTCGTTCCCGGCGCGGCCTTGCGGGCAGATGTCATAGGCTGGCGTTAGCGTCAGCATGTCACCATCCCAGAACGCCGCATGGTTGCGGGCATGATCATCCGTGTTGCCAGAAAGGATATTGAACACCAGCCGGGAAAACAACTCTTTGAGCGTTTGTGAGGGATTGGTGAAGCGATGACGGATAATTTCAGCAAGACTTTCATATGAAGCATAACGCGCCATCATCTCATCAAGTTCAAACAATGTAAGTGCTGACACCATGGATTTGCGCATCCAGCCAGCATCCGTTTTAACGCGATCAAAACGCTCAATCAGCAGAATATCTTCACCAGCCGCTCGCGTGAGAGAGACGGGTGCAACTGTAAGCCCACAAATATTCGCCAAGCGCATAGCAATAAATTCTGCTTTGACCACATTGTACAAATCTGTACCGGTTGAGAATTTGGCGACATATTTATGATCGCCATCCTCAATCAGCGCTTTTGGACGCGCGCCGCCAATGGAGCTGCCATGAAACAGAGCCTGATCCAGATCAGGCGCCAGAGGCACGCCCTTTTCAACCCGTTCTGCTGCTTCAAGCAACTGATGCAATGATGCGTTT
>JAAENI010000769.1 GCA_024224595.1 Hyphomicrobiales bacterium | reverse complement strand
TTTCATCAGCATGATCAATCGAGTCTAAAAAAATCATTATTGACTTAGTACTTTCCTGCCATTTCTCATATAAAATTAGCAAGCTTGTTAGTTAAGCTTAGAAAACTGTCTTAATAGATATTTTTGGCATAAAAAAAGGGCGGCCGCTTGGCCACCCTTTTCGCAATACCACAAATTTGAGCTGTGCTATTGCTGAACTATAGAAGCATTATTGCCTGCGCCACCCGATTGTAAAATCGTTGCCACATCATACTGGCTTGACTGTAAAATCGATGCATTGTTTAAGTCAGACGCTGTACCCACACCCGATTGTGAAATCGAAGCATTCAAGCTGCTGCCCGTTTGATCGATATTCGCCACATTGAAATCACCTGATTGATCAATATCAGCAGAGTTCATCGTATTGCTTTGCATGATGCTCGCATCATTATCCGAACCCGATTGATTCACCGCAGCGTTTTGCAATGAACCATTTTGATCAACATTGGCTAAGTTTCTAGAACCCGACTGAACAACAAGTGCATCCTGTTCAGAACCCATCTGATTAAAAAACGCATCGTTATAGTTACCAGTACCTTGATTTACTGTTGCAGTCTGAAGTGTACCGTCTTGCATTACTTCCGCCAAACTACCGGCTGAACCATTTTGGTTCACAGAAGCGGCATTTTCTGAACCTGACTGAGTGATTGTAGCTGAAGCATTATCTGAGATTGAAACTTGAGAAATATCAGCAGTCTGAAGTGAGCCTGACTGTGTAATCGTTGCATCGGCATACCAGCTGTCGTCTTGCAATATAGTTGCATTTTGATCAGCACCGGTTTGATTGATCAATGCAACATCGCCACGTGTATCGTTTTGAGTTATCGATGCGGTTAAGTCATTACCCGTTTGGTTAATCGTTGCATCGTTACCTTGAGCAAAACCTGCCGTGTCAGACTGAGTGATCGCAGCGTCACTGCTGTATGCATCAACTTGTGAGATAACTGCATTGTCGAAAGATGCATTGATTTGATCAATACTGGCTGTTGTGTAGTCTGAAATATTGGTTTGCGTAATTGCACCAGTGTTTGCATCACCTTCTTGGTTGATTGACGCAGAAGCATACCAGCTGTCATCTTGAGTAATGGTGGCTGCATTTTCGTTACCAACCGTCGTTACTGATGCAGTCATTGCGTTGGCACTGTTAGATTGAGATACATCCGCTGTGTTTAAGTCACCGTATTGAGAAACCGTCGCAGAGCTATCGTTTACGTTCTGCTGTAAAGTTGTAGCCGTATTGAAATTCCCATTTTGAGTGGTTGA
>JAAENI010000768.1 GCA_024224595.1 Hyphomicrobiales bacterium | reverse complement strand
TAAATCAACTGATTTGGGAATCCATATTCGATTCAACCTAAACCTGATCTGCTCTAGAACGAACCCGTATTTGTTTGCGGGGTTATCTTTTCAATAACAACCATTCTCTCGCACTGACCGGGGTCGAAATCACCACTCTTGATCGGCTCCGGCATAATAAAGAGCAAAACTCGAAAAAATCATTGTCATGCTACATCATAAAAATCGCTCGTCTCGGCGGCTATCTGGCCAGAGCCCACGATCCACCTCCAGGCAATATGGTTATCTGGCGAGGATGGCGGCGTCTCAACGATATCGTGCTCGGTGCAACTATGGCCGAGGATACTTATGGGTAATTGAAAGGCACGCCCAACGCTCACCTTATTCCCTTTGATTAGCGGCTAAATTTAACCACATATTGAGGGGCAGCGGCCCAGTCCAAGTCATTTTGCTGGTCACAAAGATTATGGGTTTCAAAACAAAATGTCCCCCATATGTCCCCCAGCCAACTTTCAGCGTCCTAAAAGATATAGCAAAATACTGTTAAGTCATTGATTTTATTGGTGCCCCCACACGGACTCGAACCGCGGACCTATTGATTACAAATCAATTGCTCTACCAGCTGAGCTATAGGTGCGAAAACAGGAAAATGTTTTACCGGGACTGATTATCAGAAATATTGGGCTTGTCCAGCATAATTCACATGAATTTGAGAGGCTGACCGTATCTAATTTGCACGGAAACATTTGATGAACCAATCCAGTTCACTCTGCAAGGCGCGTAACGCAGTGCGATCTGGTTGATTGGACAAGTTTTGTCCCATTTTAAGTAATCGGGCAGATGGACTGGATTGGTTCACCGAAGGCTGGTTGTTCACGCTTTCTGGACTGCGTTATGCTTTTCTTGTGGTCATATAGACCCCAAATGCTTCTGGAATGAAAATCATGTCTTGCCAGCAAACGCTAGCAACCGGTCAAATGCTTCTGTGTAAATAAGATAAGGTCTTATCGCGAATAATTTGTTATATGGCAATTCCTGCATTAACCATTAGTTAACTAATGGCTTGCCAACGGGTTAATCAAAGGTTTAAATAGAGGTGGATGTGGCGTTGCGCAGAGGAGTGCGCATTATTTTGCCAGTAGTAAATACATGCTGGCAGGCCAAGTGGGGTAATACAGGTTATGTCCGGGTATTTCTGTCAAAATTCAATTCTGTTAGAAAAACCACTTTCGAAGATTGGCTATTGTCTGGCAATATTTGCCATCTGTCTGTTGGGACTGAATGGCGGGTCAATCGATAGCAAGGCTGAGGCAAAGGCGAAATATTTCTCCGGGAAAACCAATCATTCGCGTGGGCATCAGCGATCCAGCCGAAAACATATCCGTAGCCATCACAATACTACCCGCCATTACCGGAGCGGCCGCGTTAAACATCGGAGAAACATTCAAAAGCGACACAAACCAAATTACCGTCAGGCCCGCCGGAACCGGCATGGTATATTCAATCTTCAGCCTTCGCACTATCGTGGCCCATCGGTTATTGATGTGCGCAAAATCCTCACCAACAAAAAAGTCCGCAAATCAAGGACTGGCTATCGCCAACACAACTATCGCAGACATCACAACTATCGCAGACATCATCGTGGCCGCGACAATGGTATCAACAGGGTCGTTATTAGCCATGCTGCACTCATTCCCCAGACAAATCTTTATCAACACATCGGGCGCGACGATGCGATGGGCGCTTCTGCTATGTATTTTGACAAGAAAAAGTGTGACCAGGGTTATAATTGCATCATCCGACTTGGTGCCAAACGTTCTTCCGCAAAAATAATTGTAGTGGGCACAAAACAGGAAGGCCGGGTTGGTGATGATCAAAAGGCACCAAGGATTATCTATCCACCAAATTGAACCGCTTCATCAAACGTTTTAAAATGCCTGTGCCCGGAATTTTTTCAATCCCCTGGTTTTGATCTGGGGCGTGTCGCATTCAACAGGGTCAAACGAATCCTATTGAGTGCTATGCGCTCTAGTGACATAAAGGGCAAGAACAGCGGCGTTGGAGACGTTTAGAGACTTGATTTTTCCGGGCATATCGAGACGAGCCAATATCGAACAGGTTTCCCTGGTTTTCTGTCGCAGGCCTTTGCCTTCTGCTCCCAGCACCAAAGCAACTGGTGTTGAGGCAAGAACAGAATTTTCCAGGATATCCGGACCTTCGCTATCCAGGCCTATTGTTTGATAACCCTGCATATTTAATGTCTCAATTGCTTTTGACAGATTGCTGACTTCAATCAAATCGATCAGGTCGAGCGCACCAGAGGCTGATTTTGCCAGCACAGCGCTCTGAGCGGCCGAATTGCGATTGGTCACAACCAATGCGCCTACTCCCATAGCAACACACGAACGCATGATTGCCCCAACATTATGTGGATCACTTACCTGATCCAGGAAAAGAACCCTTGCTCCTGGCGACAGGTCATCGAGAGATTTGACTGTCAATTCCTCACATTCCAAAACCGCACCCTGATGCACCGCGTCGCGACCAACAAGCCCGTCGAGATCATGCGGAGCTGCTTCGAATATCTCGATGCTACCGGCAACTTTGTTAATCTGTTTTTGCAAACGCTGCCCGGCATTTTGGGTAACCATCAAACGGTGCTTAATACGCCGGGGATTGGTCAATGCTTCTGCTATGGTGTGAATGCCATACAAATATAGTTTTTCGATTTTTAATGATCTTTTAGAACGCTTGAAACCTTTGCCCGCTGTTCTGGATTTGAGACGCGATGATCTATTTTTCATCCTGTGACCTAACGCCTTGTGAAGCCAGAGAGCCTCCGGCAGAAACAATTTTCCAGTATCGTCAAAGGGTCTGTATCATTGCTCAAGCAACAGCGTTTGGTTGCTAACACCAAATCGCTTTAGCTGTTTCAAGAAGCTCATACCCAACAGTGTTGTGGATAAGGCACTATCGCGTGAAACGCCAGCACGAACATTGTGAACTCTGATATTCCCGATACGAATTTCCCTGATGGTGGCGGCAGCCATTTTAGTTGTACCATTGGCGGTGTTTACTTTGTATTTGAAATCCGATGATCTCAGTTTGATACCAATTTGTCGTGCTGTCGTTTCATTGATAGCAACCATCGTGGCACCGGTATCAACCAGTACTTTGACTGTGCGATTATTCATCCGCACCTCGGTATAAAAATGCCCGCCATGGCCAGCCTTAATTCGCACTTTTCTACCAGATGAAGAAACCTGTGCAGGTTTTTGTTTCCGAGGGTTAACCGAGGCAATTTCTTGGTTTGTGTTATTCGACTGTCGTTCAGATTGAGAAATGCGCTGGTTGTTTGAATTTTCGCGGGAAGCGACTACTTTTTCAAAGAATACCGGTGCCTGGGCAACTGATACTCCCACAACCCCTGCCAAAAAAACATAACGCCACATTAAAGAACCCTCGACTGCGAAACTGAATATCGGCGGTCATTGTGAAGGCATAAAACTAATATCAGTCTAACCAGCGGGCAAAAAGCAAGTTTTCCAAGTAGCAGGGTTATCAAAAGGTAAATTGGGTTGCTGAACCCATGCTGGTCTATTTAGTGCCATACATACGATCACCTGCATCGCCAAGTCCGGGAACAATATAACCATTCTCATTCAGATGACTGTCAATTGCCGCGGTATAAATTGGAATATCCGGTTGGGCTCTGGTAAATGCCTCAATTCCTTCCGGTGCGGCAAGCAGACACAAAAATTTGATATTGTTCGCGCCCCGCTCTTTTAGTTTCTCTATTGCTGCGGTTGCAGAATTAGCCGTCGCCAGCATCGGATCGACAACAATAACCAAACGATTGGAAATATCATCAGGTGCCTTAAAATAGTACTCAATTGCTTCCAGGGTATCATGATCACGATACAAACCGACATGGGCTACGCGAGCGGACGGAACCAGATCCAACATACCCTCCAGCAGACCATTGCCAGCCCGCAAAATTGAGGCAAAAACCAGCTTCTTCCCTGCCAATACCGGTGCCGACATCTTGGTCATGGGCGTTTCAATTGAATCGGTTGTTAATTCAAGATTGCGAGTAACCTCATAACACAACAAATGTGAGATCTCTCGCAACAACCGCCGAAATCCCGCTGTGGATGTATTTTTATCCCGCATTTTTGTTAATTTGTGCAGGATCAATGGGTGGTCAATTACATTGATGTTCGACATGGATTTGCTCCTGAAAATACTAAACTGTTAGGCTATACTATCACCCCGACAAGAACCTTTCTCAAGCGATGGGGCCAGTTTTTTTTGGTCTGTAAACAGGCAATTAGTTTAGCGTGTCTGCGATAACAAAACTGGCGCAACGATTTACCTGGTATCCGCTTTACAGAAATGATTTTCCGTAGGACCCCGCACTGACTGCCAAATATTTGGCTATCGTTTCCCCAATATCTGCAAACGTATGAAGAGAACCCGCGGAACCTGAACCCAGATTGGGACCAAAGGCAAGAACAGGTACTTGTTCGCGTGTGTGTTCGCTACCTGGCCAACTGGGATCACAACCATGGTCAGCTGTCAATATCATCAGGTCGCCGGGTCGTAATTGCTCGATTAACTGAGGCAGGCGTTTATCAAAGGATTCCAAAGCACTGGCATATCCCGGGATATCTCGGCGATGACCATAAAGCATATCAAAATCGACAAAATTGGTAAAAACAAGGTCACCATCTCCTGCATCGTCCATGGCTTTTATGGTTGCGTCAAAAATCGCTTCTTTGACGTTGGCTTTTCGCACGTCCGTTGGGCCGCAATGGGCAAAAATATCAGCAATTTTGCCTACTGCTATTACCTGCCGACCCGCATCCTTCAAACGGTCGAGAAGTGTTGGTTCGGGTGGGGGAATAGAATAGTCACGACGATTTCCAGTGCGGGTGAAATTGCTGGCGCTTTGTCCAATAAATGGGCGCGCGATGACACGCCCTATGTTGTAGGGCTGAACCAACTCATAGGCAATTTCACATATTTCATAAAGGCGATTCAATCCAAAAGCGGCCTCATGAGCGGCGATTTGCAACACAGAATCTGCTGAAGTGTAACAAATCGGTTTGCCAGAAGCGATGTGCTCTTCTCCCAGTTCTGCAATTATCTGAGTACCTGAGGCATGGCGGTTACCAATAATTCCGGTAAGACCACATCGCGATATCAATGCGTCGGTTAATTCTCCGGGAAAACATGGAATTGTAGTGGGGAAATAACCCCATTCAAATTTAACCGGAACTCCGGCGATTTCCCAATGGCCCGATGGCGTATCCTTGCCTTTGGAAACTTCCGCCGCATTCCCCCAAAGCCCCTTCAGGTCTGGTGTTTGAGAAAATCCTGCTGGCCATTCACCACAAGCAGAATGCGCTGCCTGTCCAAGACCAAGGTTTTCCATGTTGGGTAATTGAAGTGGGCCTTCCCGGCCACCCGGCAAATTGGCATCACCATTCTGGCAGGCCAATGCGATATGACCCAGGGTGTTGGACCCAACATCGCCGAATTGTTCAGCATCAGGTGCTCCACCAATGCCAAAAGAATCCAAAACAAATAGAAATGCCCTTGCCATAATTCCTCCAAATTCAGTTCTTTATCTATAAAGGTACCAGTTACGCTGCCAATATCTGTATGTTATGACGATTACAGTTGTCAGCATTGACGCTTCATTGCATCATGGCATATTAGTCGAATCAAAACACCCGCAAATTGGACTGAATATTGTTGTGTAACAATAAAGACATCCAGAAATTTCTCATGTTGATTTGTAAATCCAAGCGATTCAGAGATAATCATTTGATAGCCATCATCAGATATCCGGTAATTTCCCAATTTACCTTGCAGATATTTTGCATCAGTATTCTTTTATCTATTGCCATCAGCCTTTGCAGCATCTCGCAATCCAGAGCGGATTGGCGAACAGACATAGGCACGTTTAGAATAGGTGTTGTTGCAGAGGGCACTCTGGATGAAACCTACGCAAAAATTGAACCCTTCAGACTGGCAATTGCTGAGGCCCTCGGGCTGAATGTGGAAATATTTATTGCGAAGAATTACCGCACACTGATTAACGCACATGTGGCCGCCCGGATTGAATATGCAGTCTACTCGGCAACCGCATATGCGTCTGTCTGGAAAAGTTGTGAATGCGTCGAACCAATAGTAATTCCAAAATCGTATGATGGTGCCGAAAGCTACAAATCAGTGATTATTGCTTCTGATGATGGGCCAAAAAAATTGACAGACCTTGCTGGCTCCAAAATGGCAGGATTATCAAAATCATCATTTGCCGGTTACAAGTTTGCAGTTTTTGAATTGGAGTCTAATGGTGTTCTACTTCCGGAACATATTGAATTTTCTGATTCTGGTGAAGACGCTATCAGCGAATTCGTTTCGGGGAAATATAACACACTTATTGGCTGGAGTTCGCTCAGCGGTGATCCGGGTGCAGGATATTCCAGTGGCACTTTAAAACTAATTGCCGAGCAAAATGGTGGCACATCGATACCATACAAAATTATATGGAAATCTTCCGCGATACCGCACAGGCCGCATGTCGTCAGAAAGAACCTGGCGGGGGAAGCCAAAATATTGCTACGCAATACTCTGAATGCAATGTTTGATTCAGACCCAGTGGCCTATGATTCCATAGAGCCTGTTTTCGGTGGAGGATTTGTTGTAGCCCGCCATGGGCAATTTCTACCGATATTGAAATATGTCGATTCGCTTGTGCCAATCAAGGAGAAATCAGCTAGTTCTGTCAGGAAAGAAACTAATCAATAGGTTATTATGTCAACAGGTGACCGCGACACTGTCTCCGGTGCGCGGTCTTAAGAAAATTTCTTCATCCATGGTCACCGAAGTACTATCGAAACTGACTCCGGCACTCTCGCTATAACGCGCCCAGCCAACCATTGGCTGATATAAAGTCTGAACCCGGGCGGCCACGAGAAAAGTACCATCTGTTTTAATCGCAGTTGGGACTGTGTAAAGCGAGCCGTTTGACAGTGAACTCCAGCCTTGATTGCAACTCCACGAAACTGTCGCCGTTCCACCAGCGATATTAATACCTGTGATACGTATTTTTACTGCATTGCTATAAGGCTCCATAATATCACTGGAAACATTCATAATGTTCACAATATCTGAACCAGTCAGTTTATCGCTCTGGGTTACAAGATCTCCAACAACACTGGAAATACGTGAAACCTTCCGGTTTACAGAAACAGCCGCTGATACTTCCAAAGTACCAACAAACAGCATGATCATTATTGGTGCAATTAATGCAAACTCAAGCGCGGCAACACCTTTGCAATCATCACTGAACCTAGAAAGTAAGTCTTTAGTATTGAATTTTAGTTTTTCAAATATGCTGTGTATTGCCGCCATCTTTTTTCCTCGAATTAATTGGTCTGACTGGTACAATCTATATTGATCCATGCAGGTATGCCTTTGGGATATTCGTCCTTAATACGCTTCGGTTCGAAAAACTGAGATAGCCGTGAGAAGTGCATTTCCGCTATTCAAATTCGCCAGATGTGACGCAACATAATTACTGAATACCGGCCATTCATAGGTAACAGTTATTCGCATTATTTTTGCCGAGCCAGGTGAACTAAAACCAAAATAGCTTGCATCCAATTCCCCTCCATGAATTTCGGGTGGATCTCCCAGATCCGAAAAAGTTGCGGCGGACTTCAAATCAACCAACAATGTTGAGCAGTCGAAAAGCAGTGAGGCCTCATCGCAAACCGCAGTTTTTAATTCTGCCTGAGTTGTTGATGAATCCATTTGACCGGTTCTAATCTGTCTGCCCACCCTGTCCACAGCGCTTTCGAGCATTTGGCCGGCGAAAAAAAACAATGAGGCTTCGATTATCGCAGACAACAGAAAGAAAAAGGGAAAAGCCACAATACCAAATTCAACTGCAGTAGCGCCTTTTTCATCGGCACCGAAACGACGCGGGCTTACCTTCTTGAGGCTTTGCTTGCAAAAACTGATAGCTGATGACCAGAACGCTGACATTTTACAATACTCACTTGACTATTTCCGACAAATACTGATCAAAAATATCATCATATTGTTTACCATTCGTTATCAACGCAAACAAAACCTGTGCCATGCGGTTAAGATACTCTAAACTTTGATCGCGACATCAGCATCATTTTTGAGCAGATAGGATCTTAAAACCGTCTCTATATTCCAATACTCTGAATGAGGAAAAATATTTGGCAAGCGTCGCTTCATAGGCGAGATGCCGGTTCGCCACCATCAGCAATTTTCCCCTGGGTTTCAAGATTGAGGATGCCGATTGAATAAAATTCTGCCCCAGTTTTGTGCTGGTATCGCGCCCTGTGTGAAATGGGGGATTCATGATTACCCAATTATATCGTTTGGAAATAACTTCGAACACAACGTCATGCCAATTGAATCCGGTTTCAACATTTTTTGAAATACTTGTCAGATTTTGCCTGCTAATATTTATCCCGTTCCAATCTGCCTCATAAAGATCCAGGCTGGCAATATTATTTGAACGAAATATCAGCTCAGCGGACAAATATCCCCAGCCGGCACCAAGATCGGCGACCGATCCTTGTATTTTATCATCAAAATGGCCCGCTAGTAGTCTGGAACCGTCATCAGGGCCATCCGATGAAAACAGACCTGATGCTGTGATATAGGTACGCCCATCTGAATATACTTTTCGTTGCGGTGTTATTATCGTATTGGCAAATCCGCCAATGCTCTCCAACTCAAATACAACTGAATGATATTTTGATATACTGCTTGTGATGCGACCGGATCTGGCGGCTCGTTTTTGCAAACTACCAATTCCGTTGTTTTTTTCACCAGCAACGATTATTGATCCACCTGCTTTTGTCATCATATGAGCGCGATCAATCATGTGTTCATTAAGAGCCTTAAACTTTCCCGCCAGGATCAGACAAACGGAAAAATCATATTGCTGAATATTTGAAACAGCTTCCGAGCATGGAAGTAATTGCGGAACAACTCTCAACTCTGCCTGTTTCAAATCCAGAAAAAGCGGTCTGAAAGTTTGCTCACAGACTAGTTTTTCGCGAAATTCTGGTATATCAAAAACTTCAGCCGGCAAGTATTGTGCATTTAAAAACGCAGTGTTCATTATTCTGGATTTATCAGATTTGAAAACATCCGAGTCTTCGCTTTTCCAGAAGCTTTCCAAATAATTGGCAAGAGCCCGGATCGGTTGCGCTTTAGCCATCAGCATTCTGCCTGTTCATAACCGATCTTCAATTGCATCCCATACAATAGCTGCAACATCAGTTCCGGAAAACTTCTGAATTTCACGAATTCCAGTGGGAGAAGTAACGTTGATTTCGGTAATGAAATCTCCAATAACGTCAATGCCGACGAATATAAAACCGTTTTTTCGCATTACTGGCGCAATGCGTTCACAAATTTCATGCTCTCTGTCGGTCAATTCAGCATGTTCTGCCCGACCTCCTGCATGCATATTCGAACGTGCGTCACCTTTAGCCGGAATGCGGTTTATTGCACCTACCGGGTCACCGTTCACCAGTATTATGCGCTTATCACCCTGACGGACATCGGGGAGATAGCGTTGTGCAATAAATGGTTCTACGTAAATATCATCAAACATTTCCAGCAAAGCTGATAGATTTTGATCATCTTTGGTAATCTGGAATACGCCAGCGCCACCATTTCCATATAAGGGTTTGATGATGATATCGCCAAATTCATCGCGAAATTCACTAATCGCAGCCAAATCCCGGGTAATCAGGGTATCAGGCATCAAGTCAGGAAAATCCATAACCAGTATCTTCTCAGGAGCGTTCCTGACTGACGCCGGGTCATTGACAACCAGTGTCTGGGGATGAATACGCTCCAATATATGTGTCGATGTGATATAGGACATGTCAAATGGCGGGTCCTGGCGTAACAAAACAACATCAAGAGTGCTCAGATCAGTTCTGAGGGGGTCGTCGAGAGTGAAGTGGTTTCCTTTTTCATTGCGCAGACTCATCAGTTCAAGATCTGCCGATACCATACCGCCACGATATTGAAGCCTGTCCGGGGTGTAGTGAAACAATTTGTGACCTCTGGATTGGGCTTCCATGGAAAGTGCAAATGTGGAATCACTATCAATATTGATCGTTGAAATATGATCCATCTGGATCCCGATTTTCAGTGCCATAACGGTCCTCTTTTTGGTAGCAGCAAATTCAATATGGGCAATGAATGCAATTTGGCAATCAATTTTGCTGCTGTAATTCAATTTTGTTGCAACAATCAAAGGCAGGATTAGCAAATTGAGTTTTTAACGGACTGTAAGAAAAAACAGTATTCAAAACGCGCCGACAAAGTGTTTTGGCCATTTGCCAGGCAGCACAGCGATTATATCAAATCTGAGAGACAGTTTATCATAATCACGTTGAGCGGAAAGCCAAATATTTGCCGCATTGGCAATTCTCAGTTGACTTCGGTTGTCCACCGCGTTCAAGGCATCATCGATACTATTTCGGTATTTGACTTCAACAACTGCAACCAGATCACCTTTTCTGGCAATAATATCAATTTCACCGGATTTAGTTCTCATTCCACGCGCAACTATCCGATAGCCCTTCAATCGCAGGCTAAATGCCGCCAGCCATTCCGCACGCTTTCCCCTTTTGTTGGCTTTTTTTCTTTGGTTGGTGGATTGATCCTTACGTTGAATTGACATCGGGTTTTTCATTCATTTGCAAGGACCGTTGATAGAGTTCCCGTTTGGTTTTTCCCGTAAGTCTGGCAGCTTCTGCCGCAGCCCGACTGACTGTCATGGTTTCAAGCAATTCCCGCAATAATTGATCAACATCGACCATATCTTCTTTTCTGGGAGCACTTATGATGATGACGATTTCCCCCCTTATTTTGCGATCTTTGTATAGGCCTGCCAGTTCGCTCAAATTTCCATCAATAATTTCTTCATGCAATTTGGTCAGCTCACGGCAAATTGCTGCATTCCTCTCACCGCCGAAAACCTGTATCATATCCTCAATGGAGGCTAACAACCGGTTTGGACTTTCAAAAAATATCAAGGTTGCCGGGATATCTCTGAGTTCAGCCAGCCTTTTATTTCTGGCAATTTTTTTTGAAGGCAGAAATCCCGCGAACAGGAAATTGTCGGTGGGCAATCCACTGGCAACAAGCCCCGCTAGCGGGGCAGAAGCACCTGGTATTGGGATTACTTTGATGTCTTTCTCGCGTGAGATTGAAACAAGCCGGTATCCAGGGTCAGAAATCAGCGGAGTTCCTGCATCACTCACCAGGGTCACAGATTTATTATCCTGTAACATCGCTATTAATTTTGGACCTACTCTCCTCGCATTATGTTCATGATAGGAAATCATTGGCGTATCAATGGCGAAATGCTTGAGCAATTTACCTGTGTTTCGGGTATCTTCGCAGGCAATTATATAACTTCCTGCAAGTGTTTTTAGTGCCCTGATTGAGATGTCGGACAAATTGCCGATGGGTGTAGCGACGATATACAGCGCCGGTTCACAAGAGCCGGAGTCAAAATTCCGTCCCTCCAGTATAAACTCTACCATTTATAAAATAACCGACAGTTTGATAATTTCATAATACTTCCATTATCGGGCGTTGGGTTTCGCTTTGTAAAGACGGGCCTGATGTTGACATAATTCGATTTTACTAAAGCAATTAATCACTTGCTATGTTATCAGAGGTTAATCATAAGGAATGTTTAACCTTAACACATCTTTGACGAGATAATGTTACCATCGCAGATAGACAATAATTTAATTTCCCTTTGGACTCACAAACGACGGTTGGACCAATTGTATCAAGGTGTGTCGGAGAAGATGTTTAAGTGAATAACTACGCACAATATCAATTTTTTAGCATTTCAAAATTGCAGTTCGCCTTTATCCTGATGGCAGGCATTTTGTTGGCGTCATGCCAAACAAATGGCCTCAATATTGATTCAGGTACCGATGCAAGTCAAACTACTCCCAGATTGACCGAAAACCCCTCCGGTGAGGTATATGGGCATGGCAGAATTCGCGTTGCTTTGTTAATACCCAAAACTGCACCCGGAAATGGCGCAAAAGTTGCACAGGAAATTCTTAATGGTGCATTGATGGCGCTGGAGGACTTTGGCCAGAACACAGTACAATTGGTGGTCAAGGACACGGTAGGGCAACCCACTACGGCACAAACAAAAGCCAGTGAAGCAGTTGGAGAAGGGGCCAGCATTATATTGGGCCCGCTATTTTCAGAAAGTGTTAGTAACGCATCAGCGATGACCCAGCCTGTCGGAAGACCAATCATAGCTTTTTCTACAGATGCCAGTATAGCCAAACGGGGCGTCTACCTTCTTTCCTTCACCCCTCAGGATGATGTAAGACGCATTATTTCTTATGCCGCTTCTCAAGGCAAACGATCAATTATCGCCTTCCTGCCAAGCAATGCATATGGTGCCGTCGTAGAGGGTACGCTACGTCAGGTTGCAGGAAGATCAGGCGTGGAAATTGTTCATATTGCCCGTTATGAACGATCCGGTGAGGGTATTGAAGCTGCTGTTCGTGATGCAGCGGTTTTTTATGAAAATGCCGATACCGTATATATTCCCGAAGGTGGTAACGTTCCCAGTGCCATTTTGGGTTCCATCAAAAGAATGCGCCTGCCGATGGCAGACAAACAAATTCTGGGATCAGGACGCTGGGAATCTGTTAAACTCGGTGATCGCCTGTTATCAGGCGCGATCTATCCTGGACGAGATATCACCAAGTTCGATAACTTCTCAGCCCGTTACGAAGTAAAATATGGCGTTAAGCCTGGTGTTAACGCAGCACTAGGTCATGACGCGGTGACATTAACAATAGAACTTGTGCGTAATAATCGCCAAAGAGCCTTTAAGGCAAATATCATAGAAAACGCCAATGGCTTTGCCGGCATCAACGGCATTTTCCGTTTCCGAAAACAAGGTACCGCTGAGCGGGGTCTGGCAATATACCGTGTGACCAATGGTCTTGGACAATTATTGGTACCTGCACCCACCAGTTTTGGATTTGGCCGCTAGACCGCTTCTTGTTTACACGGAATCATTTGACCGTT
>JAAENI010000767.1 GCA_024224595.1 Hyphomicrobiales bacterium | reverse complement strand
TCGTGGTGATGAGGTTGGTATGTTGAGTGCATCGTTTGGCTCAATGCGTGACAATCTGCAATCTGCTCAAACCCAGCTTGCCGATCGGGAAAAATTTTTGGCTAACCTGCTGGCAACTGTTCCAGTTGGTGTAGCAGTTTTTGATGCCCAGGGGAATACTGTTTCGTTTAATCCAACAGGTATAGAAATATTAACGCTGTTTGATAGCGGTGAAAACTGTGAACAACGATTATTGAAAATGTTCAGAAATGAAGTTCCACATGGCGAAGGCGAAGCTGAGATAACATCAATTGATATGAGCAGAACTTTGCGTGGCCGGATTGCTCCATTGAAGCTACCTGAAGACACCGGACATACGTTGCTGGTGTTCGAGGATGTAACGGAGTTTCTATCGACAAAACGGATGGCAATCAATGCCGAGCTGGCAAGACAGGTTGCACATGAGGTAAAAAATCCTCTCACGCCAATTCAGTTGTCGATTCAATTTTTACAGCAGGCCTGGCGAGACCAAGCTGATAATATGGATCAGATTGTTGAGTCTACTGCAGACCAGGTGCTGCGACAAGTTGGGTTGCTGCGCACAATTGCAACGGAGTTCTCGCTTTTAGGAAGGCCTGAAGAGTTGGATTGCAAACCGATTGATTTG
>JAAENI010000766.1 GCA_024224595.1 Hyphomicrobiales bacterium | reverse complement strand
GGAAAGCGCCACCGTTACATTACGGCGTGCCAATTCACAAACCCGATAAGTTGGCATTGCTGAACTATCGGCATACGGTTCGTCATACAAACCAACCAATTTGTCAATCAGGCTAATATCGTTGGGATCAACCTGCTCCACTTCATGAGAGGTTGCGTATCTTTGTGCAACCGATTTCGCATGATCTGACTCATTGAATTGCGGATCACCGAATGAAATACAGCATGTATTGACCGGCTTATCGGAACTCTCAGCCATCATTGCCACAACTGCACTTGAATCAACACCACCTGATAGAAATGCCCCAAGTGGGACCTCGGCGATCATTCTCTTTTTCACACACTGACCAAATCGATCAATTAACTCCGCGCCAACATCTGCTCCATGTGATGCGCCACTTGTATCGAAACTGACATCCCAATATTGCCTGGGGTCAGGTACCGGTGAGTTGCGGCGAACCACCAGCGTATGCCCGGGCGGCAGCTTAAATACATTTTGATAGATC
>JAAENI010000765.1 GCA_024224595.1 Hyphomicrobiales bacterium | reverse complement strand
TTGGGGTGGGCAACAGGCGACGAACGTTTCTTAAGCGAAGTTCTTTAGAAATCTAAACGCAATCCACTTAGGTATATTCTTATTACTGTTTTGGTATGGACGCCCCGCTCCCCTCGTTGTTCCTGAATTCCCACATTACTTTACCCAACGTAGAATTACGGCGACAGTAACCGAAACTACAACTATCCCCTGCCCTTTGGACCTCTTTTCCTTGGCTTGAGCACCCTGTCATACTTTGCTTCCAGATCGCCAACAAAATCAAGACAGACAAGATAATCACTATCATCGAAAAACACCGTTTCACGGCGGTTTCAACGCTGGGTAACATGATGCGGGAGGTCAGAAACAACAAGACGGGCGACACGAACCATGAGGGAGGGCAATCGGGTTGGAGGGATTTATAATTCGGTTACCGTCACCGTAATTCGTCACCGTAATTCAAGAAACAGGGAGGCCTTCTATGCAAATCTGAATACCTTTGATAAAGTAGCTTAAGTTTTGAACAAAATACTCTCCGGTAAACCCGGGGCGGTTCAGCCAAATCGAACTTGGGCTTTTTGGCGGGGGCTTTTATCTGGAAAGGTTAAATATGAGTGTTAATACGACAACAATTCATCAGTTGCTTGATGAGAAGGGAAGTGACGTTTGGGCTGTTGATCCGGACGACTCCGTATTCAATGCCGTCACGGAAATGTCGATCAGGGATGTTGGAGGATTGCTTGTCCTGAAAGACAATAAAATCGTCGGAATTCTCACCGAGCGGGATTATACACGCAATGTTATATTGAAGGGTAAAACATCATCCGAGACGCCCGTCTGCGAAATAATGAGCGAAAATGTTATATGCGCCATGCCAGAGCATTCGGTATCTGAGTGTTTGGAGATCATGACGGAAAAGCGAATTCGCCATCTCCCGGTCGTGGACAATGACCGGTTGGTTGGCATGATATCAATTGGAGATCTGGTGAAGCGGATAATCACCGACCAGCAAAACGCCATCGACAAACTGGAGAATGTCAGTCGAACCTGAACTCAGGCATCATCACATTGAACGGTCTGCGCATCTCTGAAGGCTAAATTATTTCGGTTACGGTGACAGTAACCGAAATAATTTTTGTTCTCACAAGTCCTGTTAGTTTCCCCCTGCGGTCCTTATCGCTGGTCTCGCTGTCCCTGACCTCCCGCATCACGTTACCCAACCTGGGAAACCGCCGTAAGCCGGTGCTTTTTGACAGTATCGGTTGCCGTCACCGCTTTGCCAAACAATTTCCACCAGCATGATTTCGTCAAACAACTTGTGTCTATCGAAAAAATAATGTTAGAGGACCGCAAAACATTCTATTGAACGAAAAGACAACATTATGAGCGAAGCTAAAGTGCAGGACAAAGCGTCCACCGGCCCCCCAAAGGCCAGGACAGAAAAAGCCGAAGCAGGGGCGAAAGCAGCAAGCGAGACTTCAAAACCTGCTGATACCTCCTCATCTGATACTCCCTCGGTGGCAAAAGCCGATGCGGCGCCCAAATCGGCGTCCCAGATGTCCATCAGCCATTTTTCCAGTGTGTCTACCCCAGCCTATAAAGAGGGTTGGAACAATATATTTGGCCAATCAAAATTTGACCGCACAACCGCATCGAATACGGATAATAGCGCGCATATCCCCGAGAAACTGACGATTGAAGATGTTGATATCGATCAGGAACTTAAGGCTGCATTGTACAAGGCGTTTCAACGCCAGGCACGCGCTCAGGGGATCAGCCTTGCCAGCATCAAAAAGCAGGTTGATTTTGAATATATTCTTCAATGCAATCTCAACAAAAAATAGAAATTACGGTAATTTATCTCGCAGCAATTTTGATGACAGTCCAAATGGAAAATACCTGCGCTTCATTAAATATTCGCGTTATTATGGACACAATTTGATATTAGACGGCACTTTTATTCTTTGATGTAATCCTGACTTGAAGTTGTTTTATGAGAGTTGGTTCTGGATTGAAATTTATCTGGTCGCTAATCGCTGCAATCATTCTTTTGGTAGCTACGGGTTCTTTATTGGAACTCGATCTAGGTCAAAGTGCGAATCTTGCAGAGGTGCGCAGTTCCGTGGTGCCCAAACTTAAACTTCAACTGAAAAGTAAGGGATTTCAGCTTGGCCAGGACATTTTCATTCGAATTTTCAAGGAAACGAGTGAACTGGAAGTCTGGATCAAGGGTGACGGTTTATATGAACTGTTCAAAATCTACAAAATCTGCAATTTTTCCGGTACGCTCGGGCCCAAACTCAGGGAGGGCGATCGACAGTCACCGGAGGGTTTTTACTTTGTCACGTCAAAACAACTCAATCCCAACAGCACCTACCATTTGTCATTCAATCTTGGCTTTCCAAATGCCTATGATAATGCAAATAAGCGCACCGGCAGCTACCTGATGGTGCATGGCAACTGCGTATCGATCGGCTGTTATGCAATGCGTGATGCTGGCATCGAAGAAATCTATCTCTTAGCAGAAGCGGCGCTGAAAAAAGGCCAGCCATTGTTTCGTGTCCACGCCTTTCCGTTTCGAATGACACAGGAAAACATCGAGCGCCACAGACAATCAGAATGGTCAGGTTTTTGGCAGAACCTAAAAACAGGCTATGACCATTTTGAAGAAAACCGCATACCACCCAATGTCATCGTTGTTGACAAGCAATACCGATTTGAAAAAATCGAGGAATTACGGCGACAGTAACCGAAATTATCGCAAATACTCGCAAATACGGTGACGAATTATGGTATCACCCTATTCCCGATGTCTCTTGGGTAATCATCTACAGCAATGGCGAAATGTTGCGAACTGTAACGCGTCTGTTTCGACGCTCATCGGCTAGTGTATTTATCTTCAGATATTGCTCACCATAACCCTGGGTAATCAGATTCTCCGGCGGCACGTCATAAGCCTCCACCAATATGCGGGCTACAGTTTCTGCCCTGCGATCAGAAAGGGTGAGATTATAGATTTCTGAACCAACCGCATCCGTATGCCCTTCAATCAAGAACACTGCTCCGGGATCTGCATTGATAATATCGATTATGCTTCCGGCAATGTCTGCCAAATAGGGCACTTGAAATTCACGAATTGCAGCACTGTCGCTGTCAAAGCTGATTGTATCCAGATCGACACTGCGCACAATTGCGCGCAAACGCCTGCTTTCACGCACGTCGCGAAGTGTATATTGTTGCCGCACTACTTCCACAGGTTTGGCGCGAAAGATTTTTGCCAGGTTCCTGCGACCTACACGACCACCGGACACTTCATATTCGTCATGAGGTATGTGCAATTTGATTGGCGGCAGTTCGCGGTCGTAGTCAGCACGACGGCGGGTGTTGATGCTACCCGAGTCAAACAAAACGTGCTTGCGGCCTAAACGGTCAATCTTGACCCGGCGCAGAACGTATCCGCCAGCGTCGCGCAGGGTTTCAACCCGGCTGCCATTGCGGTGATAAATCTTTTCCAGTGTACGCCCACCACGCAGATTTACGATCTCGACATTATTCGCTCCATGACGGAACAGCGCGCTTTCATCTTTGCGTACATAGAATTTACCGTCGCGCTCGACAACCAAACGGTCGCCCTGGTCTTCAACAACCCGTCCACCGAGTTCAGGTAGCAACGCACCAACCAAAGCACCTGCCGCAGCAGTTCCAAGCAGTTCACGGCGGCGTTCTTTGGCCTTCCTGCGGCGTTTTCTTTCCGCAGATCGAAGCTTCTTTCGTTGATTTTCTGTGACATTATCGGGAACAACTGCCGTCGCGGTTTCTTCCGCTTTCCTGATTTGGGTTCTTATGGCAGCACCGGTAATTTTTTTGGCTTTTGGTGCTTCGAATGAAGGAATTGGTGCGGTTTCTCGTCTCGAAGATTTTTTATTTGCAATCCGTTTTTTCTTTGTTTTTTTGTTTTTTGTTTTTTTATCTTTCTTGATCACCGTTTTGGGCTCAGTTGTATCAACGACAGCTTTCGGCTGATTAGCTGGTACTGCCTCAGTAGTTTCAGCTTGATTTTTTTGTTTCCTTGCCTTCCTTTTCGCCTGCTTGTTAGCCTTCCTTCTCGCTTCTTTATTTAACTTGGTCGCGACTCTTGCCTGTTTCAGCTGGTTGGCGGCATCGGCCAAAGCCGCCTGTGCTGCATTAAAATTTTGTTGTGCAGATTTTACGCCTTTCCTTTTGTTCCTGGCCCTGGCCAATGCCTTTTTGGCAGCCTTGAACTTTTGCTTCGCAGACTTGAAATTTGTTTTAAGGGCTGGGTCGACATTTTGGGCAAAGGCCGGAATTTGGGAATAAACAGAAATAGCGGACGCCAGGACAATGGGAGATAATGCTATTGCAATCGCGGTTGTAGAATTCAAAATCCAGCGTTTCATGAAATTATTCCGATCAAGAGAGAGTTTGTTTTTCAAACAGGTGTCGCAATTATGTTCTATTGATGATGAACACAGCCTGAACATTGTCCAACCCTGAGAATTACGATAATGGTATCGACGCCCCGTCCGGCTTTCATGTGAGCCATAATGGAAGCGTTACCAACGATTCTATTAACAAGAGGCGTCCATGACTAATACCATTACCGCAATTCCGGCCGGTATGATTTCTTCAAACAACTTGTGTCTATCGAAAAAATAATGTTAGAGGACCCCAAAAGGCCAAGACAGAAAAAACCCAAGCGAGGGCGAAAGCAGCAAGTCAGACTTCAAAATCTGCTGATACTTCCTCAGTGACGAAAGCCGATGCGGCGCCCAAGTCGGCGTACCAGATGTCCATCAGCCATTTTTCCAGTGTATCCATACCAGCCTATAAAGAGGGTTGGGAAAATAAATTTGGCCAGTCAAAAATTGACCGCACAAAGGCATCGAATACGAATAACGGCGAGCATATCCCCGGGAAACTGACGATTGAAGATGTTGATATCGATGAAGAACTTAAGGCTGCATTGCACAAGGCGTTTCAACGCCAGGCACGTGCTCAGGGGATTAGCCTTGCCAGGATCAAGAAGCAGGTTGATTTCGAGTACATTGTCGAATGCAATCTCAACAAAAAACAGAAATTACGACAATTTATCCCGCAGCGGATTTATGCCCGATATTCTGGATGGCGAGATCGATCAGGTCATTCGCAGTTGCCAGTCTGGATGTTGCCTGGTTTCGCTCGGTTGGGGCAAGACGATCAGGATGATGTTCAAATGCAAATTTGCGGCGCAAGCTGCAAAGTTCGCCAATGGACAGGTCATGCCCGAGTTTTTCTCTTAATTGCGCCAGAGTTGACGGGGGTTCAGTTTGAGAGATAACGGGCATGCTGTCTTCAACATCGTCATCGTCATTGTCATTGTCAGCATAGGCGCTCATTGCCGCTGTCCACAAATTGCCATTTCCAGCAGTTTTTGAATTTGCCGACGTGAAAACCGAAGCGCTCATCGCTTCGAACTGGTTCAAGTTATCAACCGGATTCCAGCCTGACATCGGGTCGCCGGTTGCTTCAGGCTGTTCGAGGATTGTTTTGAATGCGCTGCCTTGCACTTTTTATCCACTGCCGGGTTTTCAGGAAATGGCAGTCTAGCAGGCAGGAGTGAATTTATCGTTATCGTGTCATTGCGGTAGTGATGCAGTGACCTCGCCGCTCAAGGCAAGATAATTCTGGAACATTGCCTGTTTGAAGCCTTGACCAGTACTTCCGACTGCGCAATGCGCTCATCGCGCCGGCAATAATGGCTTTTAATGCATCCACATCATTGGGTAGGTTGACCAAATCAATCATCGCTGATTTATAGCAGAACCGCACCCGATTTACGCACTCAAATGAAGCCCTGATTCACTCTGCCGCAGTTGGCACTCGTGTGTTGATTGCTCGAACTTTGCGCCAGTCGAGGCCAGCGAACAACGCTTCAAACTGGGCATGATTCAGCTTCATCAATCCATCTCGAATGGCGGACCAGGCAAACACATGGTCCTCCAGCCGCTTGTAGGCCATCACCAGACCAGAACCGTCCCAGTACAATAACTTTAAACAATCCGGGCGTTTGCACGGAATACAAATACCGTACCTGTAAACGGGTTCTTCTCCAATTCATTTGATATCAATGCCGCAAGTCCGTCATGGCCCTTGCGAAAGTCAACCGGTGCAGTTGCCACAACAATACGCACGCCGTTAGCCGGCATCATCCAATACACTTCTGCAAAACCCACACTCTTTGGTGCGGGTGCAAATTCTGATGTAAAATCGGCACCAGCTTGCCTGCCTCGCTAAACTGCGCCACGTTGACAGACGATTGGCCCGCAAATCACTACGTTCAACCACCTCCCAGACATCGATGAACAAATCTCATCAAGTATAAACACCCAAAGGGTGGGTCAATTTTAAATGCCAATACCGGGTCAGTTTTAAATGCTCATTGACAGTAATTCCACAAAAACCTCCACCGGCAAATCAACATGTCAGAGAAAATAGTATAATTTACTTATTCTTTACAACACACGAAATTTGGATAAATATACATACGTAGAATTATTTATTGTAAAATATTGCGGAGAATTTCATGCCTTTAACTTTGATAAAAGGAAAAATTTCTTTTTCACCTTTTTCCCAAAACCCGATTTTATCATAAAGACCATTTGGTTTTTTCCAAATATGACACATCTTGCATTCTAGATTACAAAATCCATTAAAATTCGCGGTGAATTTTACAATAGG
>JAAENI010000764.1 GCA_024224595.1 Hyphomicrobiales bacterium | reverse complement strand
TTCACTAAGAGGTGATTTTTATTGAACGTTTTCTAGTTCACAATGAAACATCAACAGCGAGATCAATGCATGCGATTGTTATTGGTGTCGGTTTCTATCCTCATTTATTAAATGGTGGCGGTGATTTAACCTCCAGCCATGATGGTATGCGCCAATTAACGTCTCCGCCGATTTCAGCGCGACTCATGGCAGATTGGTTTATTGAGAAATTTCATCATCCGGGTTATCCGGGGAAAACGGTTTCTCTACTATTAGCGGAAAGCTCACCCAAGGAATACGTCAATCCTGTGACTGCAGAACAATATGCTGTTGAACTGGCAAATTTTGATGAATTCAGCGAGGCAATTTCCAGATGGAAGGAACGTGGGAACCAGCATATTGATGATTTGTTGATTTTTTATTTCTGTGGTCACGGTATTTCAGAAGGAAATTCGATGGTGATACTGCCATCGGATTTTGGCAGTAACAAGGATAACGCCTATCGAAATGCAATTGACTTTGTAAGCCTGTACGACGCGCTGGCTCAGTACAAAGCACGTCACCAATTTTTCTTTGTCGACGCCTGCCGCTCTTCATCTGACACACTTTCGGGTAACAATGGGGTAGACCTCCTGCAAGTTAGGCCTAGAACTGTCGAAGGGGTTCGCATAGCACCGATATTTTATTCAACGCTCAGTGGTGATGCGGCGCACGGAAGAAAAGGTAAATCAAGCATATTCACGGAGGCACTGGTCGATAGTTTAAACGACTTTGCCGCGGTTGATAACGAAGGCGAAGATGATTGGCGAGTAAGCAATTTTACCCTGTCACGCACGTTGGATCACCTGATGAAACGGGAAATGCAAAACGGGACAAATCTAACTCAAGTTCCAGACAGCACCGAAATTCGCGATGAGTTTTATCTGAACCATCTCAAATCTACGCCAAAAACCAACCTGTATATTGAAAGTAATCCCGAGGATAAACTGGAAAAAGCCCACCTACATTGTACGGTTGACGATACTTTTCTGATTGAACGGGATCCTGAACCGGGCAAGGAATGGTCAGTTTCAATACCAAGTGGAGAGGTGTCGGTTAATGCCACTCTTGATGGAGAATTAAATCCGCGACCAGATAAACAGGTTCACGCCTCTCCTCCTTTTAAACGCGTGAGGCTCGATTTGGCATGACTTCTGACTATGGGAAAATTAATCTGAAGGTCAACAAAAATATCGAAGGTCGAGTAATTGAGGCCGGAGCGGTTGCGCGGATGCGATTGACACAAAGCAATTCTGGCAAGGTAGATTGGAAGGAGAGGCGAAAAACGGTTGCGATAACGGTTGGTGACCTGGCACTACCTGAATCTTTCGAACTTGTGCCTGGAAAGTGGAGTATAGATGTCGACCTTCCCTCCGGGGAAATACTCCAGGACGAATTTCAAGTCGTGGCCGGAGAGGTTTCAGATCTGGAAATGGACGCTGAACCGTCTGCCCGCGAAAGTCTGAGCTGGCATCACTATTCGGGTTCGGTTCAAGGTAGGGATGGCCACCAGCGAGCAACGCGATTGCCACGCTCGACCGTCTTGGTTGGAACTGGTGACTCATTTCCAGGTTTAGGAAATATTTTAGAAACAACCGCAATACCTAGCTCAAAGACCTCGTTGAATGACGTAGCAGACTCGCTTCAAAAAGCCGTGAATGATGCGCTGGCACGCGGTGAGGAAGTTGCAAAGTTTAGTATGTCTATTTTTGAACAGAAATACAATCAACCCCAGTGGCAGTGGCTGCTGGATGTGTCTGCTGGGGAGCCATTTTCTTTCAATCAAAAAAAATACATGAAAGAAATTTCAATAGAAGAAAAACCCGCAGATGACATATACGTTGCTTTTTCAATTCCAAATTCGGCAGGAGAAAATCGACGTTGGGCAATTGTTGATGGCCTCGGTGTTCGCCATCTTGTTTCCATACCGACACCCTGGGAAAATGTCGCCCATGGTCCGTTTCCAGAACTGGAAATTCTGTTTCATGTACTCAGCGATGAACACCTGGGTCCCCAGCTTGTTGTAAAAGACGATAGTATAGCGGCCATGCTCGCCTTTATGAATGCAGGAAAATTGTCGAACGCGGCTCTAGTCGTTGACCGGGCACGGGTGCTTCTTTTCCACAAAATTACAAACCGTATTGCTGCAGCTGGAGGCGGGTATGTCATGCTTGCCACACGCCTTCACAGCGACGACACGGAATGGCAGCAGTGGATTTTCAATCTGGCTGAATGGTTCGTTGATTTGCCTGATGGGAAAATTCTGCAAGGTGCCATGTATCTCAATGGCCCCAAAGACGTTCGTGATTTTGACAAGGCGGCCGCGTGTTTCAAAGAGGCATACGCCAGAGGGATACCTTACTATTCTCTGGGCATATCCTGGCTCAGGTCCGGTCTTGCAACGTTGCAGGCGGATTATCCGGAGCTGGCAGAAGCAGCGAAAAATGTTGGTTCTATTTCGCAAATGATCGAACCTAAACAGCCATTCACAGCGCTGAAACTTCCTCCAGAAACAGCATAAGGAATACATCGATGGTAGACCATTTTATCATAGATATGCTGCCAGCGCGTGAGGGTGACTGCCTGTGGATCGAATATGGTGATTCAGCCAAACCTCACCGAATTATTGTCGATGGTGGTCGACAGATTGCCTATAGCACTCTTGCAGATCGTTTTGCCGCGTTGCCGTTGGATCAACGAGAATTTGAACTTCTGGTTTGCACGCATGTCGATGCTGATCATATTGAAGGCCTGCTGAAACTGGTTAAAGATCCAGCCCTGGCTGTGTCTTTCAAGGATGTTTGGTTCAACGGTTTTGACCACTTAAAAAAACCAGATGGATTCGAAAATTTTGGTGCAAAACAAGGCGAACACCTGACTGATGGCATCATTGATCGTCAATGGAACTGGAACAAGGCATTTAACAATGGAAGTGTCGTCGTCCCGGACGAGGGAGAATTGCCCGGTATTGCCCTTCCTGGCGGCATGGAAATTACCTTACTTTCACCCACATGGGACAAATTGGAGAAATTGCGCCCTAGTTGGATAAAACAATGCGAGAAGGCAGGACTAATTCCAGGCGTTGATCCAGAACCTCTGGTTTCAAGTGATATTGAACACTTTGGTGCCTTGAATATTGAGGAGGTTGGCAATCTTGCGAAAGCACCCTTTAAAAAAGACAGGTCCCACGCAAACGGTACAAGCGTTGCATTCGTTGCCTCTTTTGGTGGTCGCTCTGTTCTGCTAGCTGGAGATGCCCATGCCGACATTGTCTCATCAAATTTGGCCCGAATGAACGATGGCAACCCGGTTCCTGTTGATGCTTTCAAGCTTTCACATCACGGCAGCAAGGGAACCCTGTCAGATGAACTTCTCGAAAAAATCGATTGTCGGAAATTTCTTGTTTCCACCGATGGCTCAAGACACAATCATCCGGACCGAGAAGCTATTGCGCGGGTTGTAACATCACGTGCTGAGGATGTGGAGATCATTGGAAATTTCAGTCAGGCCAATATTCTGGAATGGGATATTGCGGCATTACGAAACCATTTTTCCTTTGCAATCTCCACATCTAATACCGGTATTATGCGAACGAAGTTAATCTAATAGTGACCAAAAAAAATCAAATTGGAGCAGCAACATTACTTTATTCCGGCCACCGGTTTTGCCAGACGGTTATTCAAATTGTCGTTTTGGTTTTTGCCTGCTTATTCAATCTGTCTTTGCCACAAACGGCTTTTTCCCAAGATTGGATAGAATCTCCGATTATTGAGAAAATTGTCACGGTTGAAGGTGAAACACTAACACTGCGGATACAACCTGATTTCAGGATAATTCAACAGGCCAACTCCGAGTTTCAAATTGTAGTTCGCGCGTCCACGTCATTGGCAGAAATTCAGGATAAAACGGTTAGCATTTTACAAAATCTTGTCAAACGCAAATCCAGGTGTGAGACCAGGTTGAGCTTCCCTCAACTTGGTAAACCTGTGCACGTGAACGGCAGTTTGAGAATATCGGGCAGTATCAGGGCAGAAATTTGGCTCTGCACGTCATTTTTAAAAACACGCCTTGGTCGTGAGACGGCAAATTTTGAAGTCGATATTCGCCCAAACTTTACCGATGATAGCGTTGGTTTTGAAGCTCAACTGATAAATTTTGATCTTGGCAATAGCATACTACCAAATGGTGAGCTTGAAAATATTGTTCGCCGATTTGTGGAAGCGAACTCAGTATTCAAAATAACGACAAATGAAATTAGGGAAGAATTGCCAGTGCGAATAACCTCAATAAATCCAAAATTTACTGCATTGAACCTGCAAGGTGAATCGAATGGGAATGCCTCAATCCACGGTGAAGCAGAAGCCCCTCTGGACAAGGCTCTCCTGGATGAACTTTTTAAGTTGTTGGTGGATTAGCCTGATTTGGCACAGAAATAATATAATTGCGAAAAGGTAATGCAATCATGAAAATGGAAACTGTAATATTCTATAGTCCAACAAAGTCGACATCATCGGGTAGGCGTCGTTCAGGTCGGCGGCAAATTGAACTTGTTGCCACCTCAAAAGGGAAGAAAACCTCCGCTCCCCAAATAGTAATCGAGACCGCAGAACTGACGGCAAAGGAACGCCTCGACCTTCAAAGAGATGACCAGGTTATTGGCGCTGCACCACCGATGCCCGTTCAATTGATAAAGTCGTTGAAATCATCGTCCGCGACACCACAGGATATCCCGCCAAAATGCTGGGGGATTGAAGCTGTGAAAGCCGAACTCAGCAACTTTGATGGAAGTGGTGTGACAGTCGCGGTGCTCGATACAGGTATCGATCGCCAACATCCTGCTTTTAGCAACGCGCCGTTTGCCGATGATGATTTGGCAAATTTCACAGACGAGGAAGATCACGATACTAACGGCCATGGCACCCATTGCGCGGGCACGATATTTGGCCAGGATGTTGACGGTCGGCGTATTGGTGTTGCGCGGGGTGTAACGCGGCGCCTGATTGGCAAAGTAATTGGCGAGGGTGGAGGCTCAACCCAAAAAATTTATGAAGCAATGTTGTGGGCACAAGGCCAGGGTGCCCAGGTTATTTCAATGTCGCTGGGAATGGATTTTCCAGGTTACCAAAAACAGCTTGTTGACCTGTATAATTTACCCGAGGAGAAAGCTACCTCACTGGCACTTTCCGGCTATCGGGAGAATGTACGGCTATTTGACAGGATATCACAAGTGGTAAGTGGTCAGGGAACTGCCATCGACGGTTCAGTTGTAGTCGCCGCTGCCGGTAATGAGAGCGAACGCCCCGATTACACGATTGTTGTCGCCCCGCCAGCCGCGGGCGAGCTTTTTCTTTCTGTCGCCGCCTTGGCGCAAAACACCGACAATTCCGGCTCATTTGAGGTGGCAAGTTTTTCAAACACCGGTGCGCGAGTTGCAGCCCCGGGTGTCGATATTTGGTCGGCCAAACCCGGTGGTGGATTAATCGCCATGAGTGGCACCAGCATGGCAGCCCCGCATGTGAGCGGTATTGCGGCCCTGTGGGCACAAAAGCGTATGACGAACAGTGGTTTTAGTGCAGCAAAGGTGATCACTGATATCCAGCGGGCATGCTTGGAATTGGGTGAGAAACTGAATGAGGACGATGTAGGAATTGGCCTTGTTCAGGCACCAAGGTGATCTTGAATGGGAGGCTTGATTCATGAACCAAATTAACAGACAAAAACACGTGACTGGAAAAAGTGCGGGGATAGCAACGATCCTGAAGAATGACGATACCGGCGATCATGCAGGAATGGGTATCGTTGTTGATCCCTATCACGTGATAACCTGTGCCCATGTGATAAACGTTGCCCAAAACCGAAGCCCACGCGAACAGTCCAGTCCGCTCAAAGACTCCGAGATAACCGTCGAATTCCCAATGCTGTCCAACGGTGTGCTGTTGAAAGGAAAGATCATCAAATGGCAACCTGTAGGTGATGATCCGCAGAGTGATATTGCAATTGTTAAGTTGTTGGAGCGCGTACCGGATGAGGCGGGTTTGGCGATCCTCGCCGATGTAACCGGAATGTCCCTGGATTCTGACACACTTAGTATTTTTGGATTGGCCCCAGAATTTCGTATCGGTAATCATGTTGATGCCAAATTCATGGGACCGACGTCGGATGCTTGGGTACAATTGGATGGGGAAGGAGACGGCGGGGCCTTTATAGAGGGCGGGTATAGCGGCGCGGCGGTGTGGGATGATATCCAACAAGCGGTTGTTGGTATGGTTGTAGCCAAAGATGTCAGTAGGGTTCAGCGGATTGCCTATATGATTCCCATTTCAAACATTCGGGCTGTATGGCCAAATGTTCCCTATGAACCACGGCAAATTACGTCGGCATTCAATCGCACATGGACGGTATTTTCCACTTTGTTTTTTGTTTTGATGTTCGCTGTATTTTTGGCGCGCCAAGGTGGTCCGGCTTTTTTGTTCGGAGCAAATATAAACAAGCAGCTTGCTTCTTTGATAGGCATGCATATCTATGCATTTTTGGCTCCAGTGCTTCTGATGATGCTGATCTCACACTTGAAATCCTTTCGATTGCACAAATGGTACCAGCGAATTCCTTCCTTTGGCAACATGCAGCCAGGTCCAAGTTCGACAGCTACAAAGATAGGGGCAGTGTTCAGTTTGATTCCACTCTTTCTCCTTCCACTCTACGCGCAAGGACATTTTATCAAGAAATTTCATACTGAGGGTCGTGTATTCATCTACGCATCCAAATTTGGATACAAAACAGAGGAAATGAAAATTGCTGGCGAAAAGTGTATTGAGAAAATGGATCTTTGCACGATTAGGAATATGGAAAAGTATTGCGTAGTCGAACCAACTTATCAGACAAATATTGACCCTCGGGAAAGGTACTGCCTCGTCCTTGCGAAAGATGGCAAGAAAGGAGGTTATTGGGAAAACGCTTATCACTATGGCAGTTTTGGAGATACCAAGAAAAAAAGGTCATATACATATTTCCCGATATTACAGCCGATCATTATTCTGTTACTGACAGCGTTTTCAATCTTGTTGAGCGGCAGAGTTTTATTTCTGATTTTTAGCCAACATGCCACGCATCCTTCTCAAATGCCGCGATCCGGATAGGGAAAAGTTCCGCGCGTCAATTGTGGGTCATAATGTGCTCGAAGACTGGCATCACAAATCGAATAACCCCAGTTGGTCAGTTTTTCCTGCAGGCTATCGGGCATTCGTTTAAGGCGAGTGGGGATGCGGGCCAGTTCCATGGCCCTATCAAACGGCGCATCAAGGGCCGCATTCGGCCCGGTTTCCGGCAAGTCAAAATCCGCTATATTCGTTCGAATTCCCCAATAAGCACCATCACGTTCATTACTGGTGAATGAGGCAATTAGGTGTCGTTTCCTTAAACTGCGCACTTTGTTATCAATAATATCCAGAACACGCTTGCTCTGGCGGGCCCAGTCTGAATCTGGTTCTTCTTCTGCAAGCATTTGCCCACCGCCATCTGATACAAAAACGGTCTTGCAGCGCTTCCAAACCGTTTCCAGGCCAAGGTTATCATAAACACCCCCATCACTAAGATGCATTTGATCTGTAAATGGTTGTCTTTGTAAATCTGTGCCCGTGCCAGGTGTAAAATCTGTCGGTTCGACATCGATAATACAAGGTGACAAGAAGGGCGGGAAGGCGGAAGATGCAGTAACAGCCAGAGCAAGCTCAATTGTTGGATTTTCAATCATACCGACCCTATAATCACGCATATATGGTTTTGAAAAACGGCAAAGAACACCGGATTGCAAATTCGTTGCATTGATTATAAACCTTGGTTCATCAGGCATATCCTGAAGCGTTTTGTTACCAAACAGGTGTTTCTTGTAGGCGTCGGTCACATAGCTGGAAATTGAGCCCGGCAAAAATAACCCACCAGCAATTGACCAACGATCAATAGTTGTGCTGGCAAGGTTTCTGATTGGCTTGACGACCCGAGGAACGAATTCTTCCTCAATTTTTGATAAATCAAAACTTAGATCTTTCCATGCAACAGCAAGTTGTGCTGAGGTAATAGATCCACCAGACACACTGGATATTCGTGTGATCTTGTTGAGTAATCCGGCGTCATACAATCGCCAGATCGTTCCAAGATGAAATAGCATTGCACGATATCCACCACCAGATAGACATAAACCCATTCCTTCTTCTATACTTGGAGTTTCTGTGTCGACAATTGTAGAACCTGTCATTTGGTTTCCCTGTAAAATTGGCAATAGATAATATAGTGCTAATTATCATAGAATTCAGATTCAATAAAGTTCTTACATTTATTGTCGATCAACAGTACCTGTCATTGGTTTATTATTGACATTGTTAAAAATTCGTAATTACTCACCCCCAAGAATTAGGGCATATTACGCATTGATTTC
>JAAENI010000763.1 GCA_024224595.1 Hyphomicrobiales bacterium | reverse complement strand
GCACTGGCTTACAATCTGGCCAACTTTGTCCGAACGCTCGTATTACCAGATTCAATTGCAGACTGGTCACTGACCAGCATGCGGGATCGCATGATCAAGATCGGTGCAAAGGCTATCCGCCATGCCCGTTCAATCATTCTGCAACTGGCCAAAGTTGCTGTTCCCCGTGAACTATGGTCACAAATGCTGGCAAACATCAGTGATCTCAAGGCAAGGGCACAAGCGCCGTGAATGCCAACCTCATCCCGCATCGATGTGCCCTCGGGCGTATCGTGCGCAGATGTCTAATTGCGTTCAGGGTTTGGCAAAATCACCAACAGTCGCCCCGAATGTCGCCAAAAGTCGAAACAGCCAACCAGGGCGAGCACCTGAGAACAACAAACTTGAACAAAGGAGGCCAATATGCCACCATCACAGCGCCAATCAACCCCATCTGGGGGATGTCGGATATGCTATCGCACCGCATCAGATAATCCCATCTGGAGGATATCAGTTAATAGGAAGGTGGAAAGAGATGAATATACTAGCAAAGAATATAGTGGCACTCGATTATCAACGATTTCTATATGTTTTCCTGAGTATGGCGGTTGCAGTTTTATTGTTACCAATTTGTATAGTTTTTGGACAATCATCGACGGTTGAAACACCTTTGTTTGATAAAATCAAGCAAGAAGAAAAGCGCTATGAACTGGAAAAAAAAGTATTAGAAGAAATTTATTCCGATAAAAAAAGAACTGCTAAACGTAGTAGAGACCAAGAATTAAGAGATAACGCAATAATTAATCCAAATATAGTTGGATTAAACAGGGTTCAAGTTGAAGTATATTATGAGAAGAAACGTGAAATAGAAAATAGATATAAACAAGAAATAAAATCGATAGACGACATTTTTGATAAAAGGATTGGGGAATTAGAAGAGAAAAATGAAAGAGAAATTGCATCAATATTAAGACAAGCTAAACAAAACGAATTGACAGGGCTCCCTCAGATTGCTGGCAATTGGCAAGAGGCTGAAGGGATCAACGTTGCAATCACCCAGAATGAAGGGAGCCTTCGTGTCGAGTGCGAGTACAAGCACCCGGAATCGCCCAATGGTTTGGTTCGTTGGACCGCAGATGGAACAATTTCCAAGACCGGTTTTATACAATTGGACGTTCTTCATACACAAAAGCCCGACTTCTACGCTGTCAAACAAGATCGAAAGGGTAATTTGAACCGTGCAGGCAATGTAATTAACGGCACAGCGACATGGACGGGTGGATCGGCCGACTTTGTGTGGAGCCGAAAAAAATGACACCCCCTGATCAGCGGTAGAAGACTCGACTCGATGGTGTTGCGCGCTGGCGGTGTTGTGATATTGCTGATCTGATTGAGAAACGTTTCGGCGTGAGCTATAAGAAACGGGCAATTTCTTATTTGCTCAAAGAGCTTGGCTTTTCCCGTATTAATTGAGCTTTAGTCATAATTTCATTCCGCATTTCCGGATTGGATTTTCCATTATCAATTGTTTGTATCATTAGAGTCTGACTCGAAACTATTCTCATAAAATCAACCCCTTGCCAATCGCCTTGTTACCATTCTGATGTGAGCGATGAGCAGCCAACTTTCTGCTGAGAGGATAGATTTCTCCCAATCTTTCGCCAACCTTCGGCATCTGCCGAGCCATGCGAGGGTACGTTCAACCACCCAACGACGTGGGATAACTTCAAAGCCCTCTGCTTTGTCGGATGGTTTAACAATTTCCATTGTCCAGCAACCGATTTTATCCAAGTTGCCTCTCAGTTTGGGTCCTGCATAGCCGCCATCAGCGAACACGTGGCGCAGCCAGAGATGAGTGAAACGGATTGATTTAAGTACAAAAGGTGCACCGTCACGATCCTGAATGTCAGCGGTGTGAATGATAAACCCGATCAATAAGCCAATGGTATCGGTGATGATATGGCGTTTCCTGCCCTTGATCTTTTTTCCTGCATCATAACCGCAAGGACCGCCGCTTTCCGTTGTTTTAACCGACTGGCTGTCGATTACACCGGCTGTGGGAGAAGCTTCGCGGTGCTCCAGTTCACGCGCCATCATCACCAACGTATGGTTGATCTGGTGCAACAGGCCAGCGTCACGCCAATCATAAAAATAACGCTGTACTGTGGAGGGCGGCGGAAAGTCATTGGGGATCATACGCCACTGGCATCCGGTTGAAGCCATATACTGGATCGCATCCCAAACATCGCGCAGGTTTGTTTTCCGTGGACGGCCATTGGTCTTGCGTAAAGGCATGAACGGCTCAATAAAAGCCCATTCTTTATCGCTACAATCGCTTGCATAACGGCCACCATTGCGTTCATATCGTGGGCGGGTGATATCAGTCCAGACCATCGTGATTTCCTTCGAATCGTAAACAATCCGAATGAATCACAAAGGACTGATATCATTCAATTAGTTTCGGGTCGGACTCTTAGTCCTACTGTGTCACTTTTCTGAAAGTGCATTTAGTCTGCTCCACTTGTCTACGACAACACGGGCAGAATTCAAGGGTGTTGACGAGAGTCTGTGCG
>JAAENI010000762.1 GCA_024224595.1 Hyphomicrobiales bacterium | reverse complement strand
GGGTTCCAAAAACCTGAAAGCCATTAGTGTGACAGGAACGGGTGGCATAAGCATTGCCGACCCTGACGCCCTTATAGAAGCCCGTATTTCACAGATTGAAAAATATGCTTTTGACTATGACAATGGTAAATTCGGAGGGCGCTTTTCGGCTCCTCCCAAGTCGATACCGTTTGCTGCAAGTAGACCAGGGGAGTCAAAGAGACCTCAGTCATGTGTCGGCTGCCACGCAGCCTGCCGCGCACGGTATGAAAATGGAACAGCGAATGAAGCAGCATGCACCGGTGCGGCATTTTATGCGGTTCCGGCAAATTCTTCGGATATTCGATACCAGGCTATTGAACTGATGAACAGAAACGGTATCAATGCCTCTGAAATCCTGTTTCTGCTCGACTATATCATTGATCTGAACAAAATGGGCATTATAGGGCCAGGCAAACAGATCGACTGTAATCTCGATTTTGATGATTGCGGGAGTATCGAGTTTGCCCGACAATTTATGGATTTGATC
>JAAENI010000761.1 GCA_024224595.1 Hyphomicrobiales bacterium | reverse complement strand
TGATTTTCGCCGTGGTCTGGTTGACCACAAGAAAAGCATAACGCTGTCCAGAAAGCGTGAATAAACGGTCAAATGATTCCGTGTAAACAACAAGCGGTCCAGTCACCATAAAACTGATGTATTTTTCCACAGTACTGGACGCAGTTGGCATAGTACTGAACGCTATTGGATAAGGGATTAAACTATTTTATAAAGGAGATTCTTCGTTTGAATACAAAAGAATCTATTTCATGTCCTCAGCATTCTCAATACGCTCAGTGCGCCAGGAAAAGCTGACAAAGGATAGTGAGTGAAAGTCTCACACGAGGCAATGCCTGGCCAGCCGCTCCGGGTCATGCGCGGCTTCCCGTGAGGTCAGGCATGAAGTGTTGACAGGCAGACCATGGGCCAGGTATCGAGCTACTAGATTGGTGGTCTGCGGTGTTGATGTTATTGAGCGATGCAGAAAACAACATCACTATTTGAAGAAACGGCGCACATGGCCCGACGGAAAACTGGAACAAAACTACCCTCACCATTCCTGCAACGCTTGACACTGCGGGAAGACAAGATATCAGAAAAATCAGGTTACCCGTTTGACTTGCCATGGTTACAAAATGGGGAATTCGAACTCAATTTCACCACTCCTGTCACTATTATAGTTGGTGAAAACGGGACAGGAAAGTCGACTCTGGTCGAAGCAATCGCGGCCTTGAGCGGATATGACGAAGCTGGAGGGGGCAAAGGTTATCGCCCCGTTGATCACTCCAGCGCTATCGACAAAAGCGGTGCGGATTTAGCTGATGTGATGAGAGCTGGCTGGCTTCCCAAGGTCACCAGGGGTTGGTTTTTCAGGGCAGAAACCTTTTTTTCAGTTGCTCGGTATCTAGATGTTGCAGCACAAGAAAGCAGAGAGATGCCGCCTGATTTTTTGTCATGGAGCCATGGCGAGGGCTTTCTGCGATTCTTTGAGGAACGCATGTCGCATCAAGGTATATATTTCCTGGATGAACCCGAAAGCGCATTGTCACCAAAGCGGCAACTGGAAGTCCTTCGAATTTTGAACCGCATTCAGGAACAAGCCAACTCTCAAGTTATCATGGCAACCCACTCACCGTTGTTAATGGCCCTGCCCAATGCACTGGTACTGGAAGTGACAAGGCACGGGATCGTTGAAACCGATTATCGCAGTACCCAGCATTTCAAGCTGTACCAGTCTTTCACTGTTGACCCGGAAGAGTTCGTTTCCGAAGTGATCCGCGATGAGGATCAAAGCCAGTATTAACTGCAGATAAAACCGGCTCGAGCCAGCCGATAACTGCAAAAATTGCAAACATGGGAAAATATCCAAAAGTAAACAAACAAAAAGGGCCCTGAATTTCTCCAGAGCCCGTCTTAATTCTGTCAAAAATCAAATATTATGCGTCGTCGCGCGGGATTTCCTTGCCGGTTTCCTGATCGACAACTTTCATCGAAAGACGAACTTTGCCGCGGTCATCAAAGCCCATCAATTTAACCCAGACCGTATCACCTTCTTTGACAACATCAGTTGTCTTGCCAACACGCTCATTGGCCAATTGGGAAATATGAACAAGACCATCCTTTGCACCAAAGAAATTGACAAATGCGCCAAAATCTACGGTTTTAACAACCTTGCCTTCATAAATTACACCCACTTCAGGTTCATCAACAATTGAGTGGATCCAGGCTTTGGCTGCATCAATCTCTTTAGCTGAAGAAGAAGCAATCTTGATTACACCTTCATCATCAATATTGATTTTGGCACCGGTTTTTTCAACGATCTCACGAATGATCTTGCCACCCGCACCAATCACTTCCCTGATTTTATCAGTGGCAATTTTCATGGTCTCGATACGTGGAGCAAATTCACCGAGTTCAGCGCGACCTTCGTTAATGGCTTTGCTCATCTCACCAAGAATATGGACGCGGCCATCTTTTGCCTGATCAAGGGCAATCGACATGATTTCTTCTGTAATACCGGTAATCTTGATGTCCATCTGCAAGGATGTGATGCCCTCAGCTGTACCGGCAACCTTAAAGTCCATGTCACCCAGATGATCTTCATCGCCCAGGATATCAGAAAGAACGGCGAATTCTTCACCCTCTTTAATCAGGCCCATAGCGATCCCGGCAACAGGTGCCTTCAGTGGCACACCAGCATCCATCAGAGATAATGAAGTGCCGCAAACTGTTGCCATTGATGAGGAACCATTGGATTCGGTGATTTCCGACACAACACGAATGGTATAGGGGAAATCATCTTTCGTTGGCAGCATCGGGCGAATTGCACGCCACGCCAATTTTCCGTGGCCTATTTCACGGCGTCCAGGAGAACCGGTTCTGCCGGTCTCACCGACTGAGAAAGGTGGAAAATTGTAGTGAAGAAGGAAATTTTCCTTATATGTGCCTGTCAGTGAATCAATGAACTGTTCATCATCACCCGTACCCAGTGTAGCAACAACAAACGCCTGCGTTTCACCACGGGTAAACAATGCGGAGCCGTGGGTACGTGGCAGAATGCCAACTTCTGACACAATATCACGTACTGTCTTCGTATCACGACCGTCAATACGCTTGCCGGTTTTCAGGATAGACCCGCGAACGACATTTGCCTGAAGGTCTTTGAAAACATCAGAAACAGTCTGTGAATCATCACCGGAACTTTCTTCCGTGATAAATTTTTCTTTGACTTTGGATTTTGCACTATCCAGTGCTTCATAACGCTCCTGCTTGTCGGAAATCTTGTAAGCTCCAGCAATATCCTTGCCAACCAGCTTTTCCATTTGCTTTTCAAGATCACTATTGTCAGGCGAATTATGTTCGCGTCTCGGTTTGGCTGCTTTTTCAGCCAATTCAACAATCGCATCAATAACCGGCTGGAATTCACGATGACCAAACATCACCGCTTCAAGCATGGTTTTCTCATCCAGCTGTTCAGCCTCGGATTCAACCATCAACACCGCGTCTTTTGTACCCGCAACAATCAAATCAAGACTGGATTCCGGCATTTCATCAATGTTCGGGTTCAAGACATATTCACCATCAATAAGGCCGATGCGGGCACCGCCAATTGGGCCATTGAATGGCGCGCCGGATAATGCCAATGCGGCAGAGGCCGCGATCATTGCAACAATATCCGGGTCATTTTCCAGATCATGCTGCATGACTGTCAGGATAATTTGAGTGTCACACATAAACCCGTCATCAAACAGCGGGCGGACAGGACGGTCAATCAATCTTGATGTCAGCGTTTCTTTTTCGCTTGGACGGCCTTCGCGTTTGAAAAACCCGCCGGGGATTTTACCGGCTGCATAAGTTTTTTCCTGATAATTTACAGTCAACGGGAAGAAAGACTGACCCGGTTTTGGGGTTTTTGCTGCAACGACCGAAGCGTGCACAACGGTTTCACCATAGGTTGCCATGACAGAGCCATCCGCTTGGCGCGCGACTTTGCCGGTTTCCAGGGTCAGGGGACGTCCGCCCCATTCTATTTCTATTAAATGATGATCGAACATGTTTGTTCCTTAATAAACATTCAAGAAAACGCATCTTTTCCTCGCGCGCTTCCTTCATATAATTCCGTATGATCAGCTTTTTCGGCAAGACAACCAGAAACCTGAGGTTCCTGAGCTTCAGATATCTGGCAATCCTGCCGCGTTCAGCCGGTTTTGAATAAAGTTCACAACAAAACCATACGGAAACAAATTTTGTTGTGAAAAATGAAAGTCCGACATCCAAGCCGACCTTTCCATACATACTTTCTAGCGACGCAGTCCAAGGCGCTTTATCAGCGACTTGTATCTTGCTTCATCGTTACTCTTTACATAGTCGAGCAGACGGCGTCGTAAAGATACCATTTTCAACAAGCCACGACGTGAATGGTTGTCCTTTTTGTGGCCTTTAAAATGTTCTGTGAGATTTGCAATTCGCTCAGACAGGATAGCTACCTGAACTTCAGGAGACCCAGTGTCTCCTTCTTTGGTGGCATATTCTTTAATGAGTTCGGCTTTACGTTCTGTAGTAATCGACATCGGTTTTCCTTCACTTGTACGGTAAATTTCACCGGAATTTCATTTTCGCCCACGACCGGGATGTCGTCCAGCCGGGGTCACCAAAAATACAGCGGGCCTGAAAGACCCGCTGTTCATCTGCTCATATAGTCGATATCGCAACCAAATACCAGTAAAAAACGCAATGCAAAAGCTGGTAACTCAACGAAGAATTACCAGCAATTACTCTCAGTGTATGATCGCAGTTACCGCCGCTTTACTTGATATGATCGGTGGTAAACAGATAGTCTCCGCCAGGCGCACCGGTATGGCAGGCAATACAACCCTTGTCAGCGCCCTTTGCCACTTTACCGGCAACATCATACCTTAGGGGTTTTTATCCAGCAAACCATCAAGTAAAAATTTTGCCCAGAACCAGTTTTTATTGTCATCATCATAACCCGCTTCGCAACGGAACATTACCGTGACCGCACCCGCTAGAGCCTATCAGGTGCACCACTATATACAGGTGGAGCGATGGGGAAAAGATACAGGATAGTAGATTGAAGACTCGCGGAAACTCCAAGAATCCGTTCATGAACAGACTCTAGACCGCTTCTTGTTTACACGGAATCATTTGACCGTTTATTCACGTTTACTGGCAAGGCATGATTTTCGCCGTGGTCTGGTTGACCACAAGAAAAGCATAACGCTGTCCAGAAAGCGTGAATAAACGACCTTCGGTGGA
>JAAENI010000760.1 GCA_024224595.1 Hyphomicrobiales bacterium | reverse complement strand
GATATTTTCATACAAGCTCTGAAGACCGATCAGATGTTTATCAGGGAGTACCGGTTAAAATCCAAAAACGGGGAAGCTATTTGGGTGGAAGAGGGCGGTCAGATCATATACGGGGAGGACGGCGAAGTCGAGTTTATAACGGGAGCCTTTTTGGACATCACGGAACGCAAGCTGGCTGAAAGAGCCTTGCATGAATCTGAAAAGAACTATCGATCGTTGTTCAACAGCGGCCCGAATCCCATATTCGTATTGGATCATGATAATTTTGTAATTTTGGACGCCAATCCCATTGCAGAGGAAACCTATGGTTACAACAAAAAGGAGCTAGTGGGACGTTCATTCTCTGACCTCGGGCCAACCGATGGCGATAAGTTTGATGAGAAAATGAAGACCGTTGTGGCCAATTCACAAGAACGCCTGAGTGCATGTTTGGTAAGCCTTAAGGAGCAGCATTTCAAGAAGGACAACCAACCTTTTTATGTACGGGTGATAGCATGCCCCACACACTATCGACGCCGGCCAGCGATCATCGTGTCAACGACCGACATCACCGAATTGCTTGAGAAAGATGCTCAGCTTGTGCAAGCAAGCAAAATGGCCACCCTCGGTCAGATGTCCGCCGGTATTGCCCACGAACTCAACCAGCCCTTGAACGTCATCAAAATGGGTAGTGAGTACATTGAAATGATTCTGGAGAAGAACCACCTGCAAATGAAACCGGAACTTGTCGATGTCGCCAGAAATGTCAACGCCCAGGTTGATCGCGCATCCGAAATCATCAACTTGTTGCGTGATTTTGGCCGTAGGCCTGATTTTCAAAAAGAGCACGTTAATATAAATGCCGTGATTAAAGATGTGTTGGCGATTATCGGTAAACAACTCAAGATTCACAATATTGATATTATAACCGATTTAGATGATTCAATCCCATCGATACTGGCACAGAGTAACCGCATCGAGCAGGTTTTTTTCAATTTGTTGACCAACGCCGGTGATGCTATTCACCAAAAACGTAATACTACCGGTGAGAGACATCCGGAAAAGATTACGATTTCAACCTACAGCCAGCCAGACCATGTCGTGGTTACTGTATCTGACACAGGCATCGGGATTCCT
>JAAENI010000759.1 GCA_024224595.1 Hyphomicrobiales bacterium | reverse complement strand
GCTGATCTTACGGATTTGTCAAATACAATGGTTTCATCTTCCAATCTGACGGCTGTTCAGACTGGTAATTTGGCTGAAGGACTTGCAGAAACATATTCCAATATCGACAGCATGGCTTCATCAGCCGAAGAGATGAGTGCGAACGCTCAAAACGTTTCATCAGTTACCGAGCAAATATCGCATAATATTGCCGCACTCGCTAAGGCCGTTGAAGAGATGAATGAATCCATGCAAGCTATCGGTCATAACTCCGCAATAGCCTCTAAAATTGCTTCGGAAGCGATGACCTTGTCTGCAAAATCAACATCTGCAATGGATTCGTTGGGAAAAACCGCAAATGAAATCGGCAAAGTCACTGTGATAATTAAACGCATCGCCGAACAGACTAATTTACTGGCCTTGAACGCCGCTATTGAAGCCGCTTCGGCAGGTAGTGCCGGTAAAGGCTTTGCCGTAGTAGCCAATGAGATCAAGATTCTTGCCAATCAAAGCGCTCAATCGGCGGAAGATATCAGTCTGCGCATCGAAGGCGTTCAATCCGAGTCTGCACAGGCTCTTGATGTGATTAGCCAAGTTTCCGAAATCATCCGAAAAATCAATGATACGATAGCCATAAATGCCGCTGCTGTGACACAACAATCTGAAACGACGAATTTGACAGCCGCAAATATGGCTCAACTTAATAATGGTGTAAGTAGTATTGCCGCCTCAATTTCGGAGGTGGCCGAGGGTGTCAAGGATATATCAAAGCATACCTGCGAAACCGCCATGCGTGTTAATTCAGGGACTGACAGTATTCATGAACTTAAGCGGGGTGCCACAGATGCGAATCAAGGGGTCCG
>JAAENI010000758.1 GCA_024224595.1 Hyphomicrobiales bacterium | reverse complement strand
GGTCCGATTTTTTTTTTTTTTTTGTTAAATATTCCCGATATTCGTCTCAAATGATCGGAATATCGACCTCAATTCCAGTTCTGTTCTCAATAACTGCTCAAGTCCGACAGCCTGCTAGTCGAATCAGTAGTTTATGAAACAGGAGAATTAGAAACAATTCAAAATCTGCTCATCGATATCACAAACTGGCAGCACTTCGCGATGCCTGTTCGTATTGGCCTGACAACGAACGCAGCACCGTGGCAATATGAGAAAATTCGCTTTCATCGAGTCCCAGCGATTTAATGCTCTCGACCAGTAGGGCCTCACGAATTTCGCGATATTTATCACAGGCCGTCTGACCTTTGGGAGTAATTGCAGCAATTTTTTCCTTACCGCGTTTACCTGTTGTGACAAGTCCGATATTTTCCAGTTTCTTGATTGAATAATTAACCAGATGAGTGTCTTCGACATTCAGAACCAGACATAGATCAGACAGAGATTTATCCCGGTTTCGGTGATTGATTGAATGCAGCACCAGTACATCATTGGCGGCCAATCCGGGATATCCACTAGCCGCACTGGCACGCATCATCCAGCGTTGATAAGCATTGTTGGTGATATTTAACGCAAACTCGATCTCTGACAATGCCGGCATTGCGCCGGAAGCCAGATGCTCTGCAGAAACAACTGGACCAACTCCGTGTTGGGATTTCAACGCAGAATCTTCCGGAGACCCTGTTGAATTAGATGATTTTTCGATGTCATTCTCCCGATTTCCCATCACAATCTCCCATTACATTAGATTTTTCATTGACATTTTATCGATAAATTGTTGATGTTAGCAAGTTGCATAGGAACATAAACCGGAAATACACGATAATACAATGGGTAAATGGGATTTTTGGATCGACCGTGGCGGCACCTTCACCGATATTGTGGGTCGTGATCCACAGGGTAATCTTCACCCTCACAAACTATTGTCAGAAAACCCCGAAAATTATCGTGATGCCGCCGTGCAGGGCATCCGTGATTTGCTCAATGTCAATTCGGGCGAACCGGTTCCCACTCATCTAATTGCCAATGTAAAGATGGGAACCACCGTCGCCACCAACGCATTGCTGGAGCGCAAAGGTGAACCCACCGCATTGTTAATCACCAAAGGTTTTGGCGATGCACTTCGCATCGGCTACCAGGCCCGCCCGGACATATTTGCCAAGGAGATTGTACTACCAGAGCAATTGTATTCCAGGGTAATTGAGATTGATGAACGTGTCCTTGCTGATGGTACAATAGTCAAGGCACCTGAAACTCAAGAAGTCATTGACGCTCTAAATGAAATCAAGGCAGAAGGTTTCGACAGTATTGCCATTGTCTCCATGCACTCCTGGAAATATCCAGGCCATGAACAACAAATGGCCAAACTGGCACGTGATATGAATTTCTCACAGGTTTCGGTCAGCCATGAGACAAGCCCTCTGGTAAAACTGGTAAGCAGAGGCGATACCACTGTTGTTGATGCCTATCTATCCCCAATACTAAGACGTTATGTTGGGCGACTTGCCGATGAATTGGGCATTGAACTCAAGGTTGAAACAGAGCAGCAATCTAATTCTTCTCAGTCTGAGAATTCTCCGGCAAAATTGATGTTCATGATGTCGTCAGGCGGACTAACTGCTGCGCAGTTGTTTCAGGGTAAAGACGCCATACTTTCAGGCCCGGCAGGCGGTGTTGTCGGTGCAGTCGAGACTTCCCGTTTGGCTGGATTCGATAATATGATCGGTTTCGATATGGGTGGCACCTCAACCGATGTCTGTCATTATGATGGTGAACTTGAACGCGCTTTTGAAACCGAAGTCGCCGGTATCAGAATGCGTGCACCGATGATGCGTATCCATACCGTCGCCGCCGGCGGTGGCTCGGTTCTACATTTTAAAGATGGTCGTTTTCAAACAGGCCCGGATTCTGCCGGTGCCAATCCCGGTCCTGCCTGCTACCGCCGTGGTGGACCTTTGGCGGTTACAGATGCAAATGTCATGGTCGGTAAATTGCGTCCGGAATTTTTCCCTTCGATATTTGGCCCGGATCAAGACCAGTCCCTGGATATCAATACGGTAACCGATCACTTTACCCGCATGGCTAAAGAAATAGGCGTTACGAGGCCGGAAGAAGTGGCTGATGGTTTCCTTAAGATTGCCGTCGAAAACATGGCAAACGCCATCAAAAAAATATCGGTACAGCGTGGCTATGATGTTACCCGATATGTATTGAATTGTTTCGGCGGAGCAGGTGGACAACATGCTTGTGCAGTAGCTGATGCATTGGGCATGCAAAAAGTATTGATTCACCCCTTTTCAGGCATCTTGTCTGCCTATGGCATGGGGCTGGCAAAAGTGCGTACAACAAAAACCCATGCCTTAATTGTTGAATTACAACCCGAACTCAAGGCCACGCTGGAAAAAATAGAAAGCAATTTACTTGCCGCTTCTGCTTTGGAACTGAACAGACAAGGCATCGATGACAACGAGATAACCAGTTATTCAAGAGCTCATATTCGCTACGATGGCACGGATACGGCCATATCGGTGCCGTTGGCCAATATCGAAGAAATGATTGAAAATTTCGAACGCACCCACCGCAAACAGTTTGGATTCGTCTTTGAAAACAAAACGTTGATTGTCGAGGCCATGGAGGTAGAAGCAGTAGGTGCGGGGGCGGAAATTGACGAAGACATTCACAATACCCATGACATTATCTTGAAGCCAACAAATATACAGTCGATTTTTTCCGATGGTGCATGGCATGACGCAGCGATATACCAACGCTATGAATTGAAACCGGGCAATAAGATTAATGGGCCTGCTTTGATTATTGAGCCGCACCAGACAATCGTTATTGAACCGGGCTGGGCTGCCTTGATCAACGCCAGACAACACATAATATTGACCCGAATTGAAACCAAGTCGCGCGCTGCCGCCCTTGGGACCAGCGCTGATCCAATCATGCTGGAAGTATTCAATAACCTGTTTATGTCAATTGCTGAGCAAATGGGTGTAACGCTGCAAAACACCGCCTATTCAGTTAACATCAAAGAACGTCTCGATTTTTCATGCGCTGTGTTTGCAGCTGATGGTACTCTGGTCGCCAATGCACCGCACATGCCGGTGCACCTGGGCAGTATGGATCGCTCGGTGGAAGCGATCATTGCCCAAAATATCGGTGACATTCATCCAGGCGATGTATTCGTGCTCAATGCTCCGTATAATGGCGGCACCCATTTACCCGATATCACTGTAGTTACCCCGGTTTTTGACAGCCAGGACAAGGACATTCTATTTTATACAGCTTCACGCGGGCACCATGCGGATGTCGGAGGAATGGCACCAGGTTCTGCCACGCCCCGAGCAACCCACCTGGATGAAGAGGGCGTATTGATTGATAATTTCCGACTGGTGGACAAAGGGATCATACGTGAAACCGAAATGATTGAATTGCTTTCAAGCCATGCCTGGCCGGCACGAAATCCTGAACAGAATATGGCCGATATGCGTGCGCAAATTGCAGCCAATGAAAAGGGCGTGCTTGAGCTGCGAAAAATGGTGAACCATTTTAGTCTTGAGGTTGTTCACGCCTATATGGGACATGTTCAGGACAATGCTGAAGAAAGTGTTCGCAGATTTATCGATGCATTAAGTGACTGTGAATATACCTATCCCACCGACAATGATCAGCAGATCAAGGTCAAGATTACGGTCGATAAGGAAAAACGTGAAGCCACCGTTGATTTCACCGGCACTTCGCCAATCGCGAAAAATAATTTCAATGCGCCTGAACCAGTCACCCGTGCAGCAGTATTATATGTTTTCCGGCTAATGGTCGAAAATTCAATTCCAATGAACGCAGGGTGTTTGAAACCCATTAACATCATCATTCCCGATGGTTGCATGTTACGCCCGCAATATCCCGCTGCTGTGATCGCTGGCAATACCGAAACCAGTCAGCAAGTCACCAATTGTCTGCTAATGGCCCTGGGTGTTGTTGCCAATGGTCCAGGTACCATGAACAACCTCACATATGGTAATGAACGCTACCAGAATTATGAAACCATATGCGGTGGTGCTCCGGCAGGAACAATGAATAACGGCCACGCATTTTCTGGTGCCAGTGGTGTGCATGTTCATATGACCAATACTCGAATGACTGACCATGAAATTCTTGAAATGCGTTATCCGATGGTCGTCGAAGAATTTTCAATTCGCAAAGGTTCAGGCGGCAAAGGCCGGTTTAACGGTGGAGATGGAACAACGAGGGTCCTGCGGTTTCTGGAGGACATGCAATGTGCGATTCTGTCTTCCAGCCGCATTGAACCACCGCGCGGCCTTGCTGGCGGAGGTGACGGCGAAGTAGGTTCAACCTTGATCAGGCGTTTATCGGGTGAGCTTGAGAAACTTAAACATTGCGATCAAACCAGTGTCAGTGCCGGTGAGGCGGTTATCGTCAATACCCCGGCTGCTGGTGCTTATGGCTCAAATTGAAATCGCGGCAATCGGTACACCGGGTTACCGCACCAGAATTCCACCCGACCAGGTAAAAATTTTGGCACAAAATTCCATATGCTGGATATTTTTCGACAAAAATTAAGAATACCTACAGAATTTGCCGATAGTTTTGGAATATGAAGAAACACGAATACAAAGAATTAGTAGTACCGGATTTCTCGCGAGAGAACGAAAGTGATGAGGATTCAGGCGAAATAAGTTCCGTTAAGAATGACAAAAACCAGAACAAACGCAATTCAAGAAGAAGTCGCGTATTATTGGCTGGGGAAATCAGTTTTGACGAAAATTTTGCAAACGTCATATGTCTCATCCGAAACGTATCTGACACCGGTGCATTACTGAAAATAACTGACACAAATGTAGTTCCGAATAGATTCAAACTGGATATTCCAATGCATGGATTTCAAGTTGAATGCCAGGTTGTTGATCAGGTTGGACATCAGGTCAGGGTGAAATATATCGGCGAAAAGCATCAATTGAATTCAAAGAAAGTTCAATATATTGAAGCGACCTCAATTCACTCGGATGGCAGAGCAGAACATCACAGAGAAGTTGCTCATTCGTCGGCTAATAATACTATCAGTAATATCAACAGCGCGACAAAAGATACAAACAATCTGATCTCACGTTTTCGCCAACAAAAGATTAATGCAAAATAGGTTTTATTCAAAGGCTCCAGGCTTTGACACGCAATACCATTCTGACAATGATTACCAGTACGTTCATACTCCTGATAGCCACGGCCTGGCCTTCGTCAGGTGCAGCTCAAACCTGTAGTTTTAGCAATTCCGGTCTGGAATTTGGTACCATCAATATATCCAATGGCGCGCGCGTCAGAACCAGCGGAACACTTACTGCAACCTGTACCGGCACTCCTGGAAGAAGAATTCGCGTTTGCATGAACATTGGTTCAGGCACCGGTAATATCAATCCTTCTGGTGACCCGCGACATATGATCCAGGGGGCAAATCGGCT
>JAAENI010000757.1 GCA_024224595.1 Hyphomicrobiales bacterium | reverse complement strand
CACAATGAAGAGGGTCTGGAAAACTTAGCACGTTATATCATTAGGGCATCCTTTTCACAGGAACGCATGACATATGTTGCGGCCAATGATTCATCAGATGGCGTGTCAAAAGTCATTTATCAAAGTAAGGATGGAACATCCACGAAATCATTCGACGCGCTGGATTGGCTCGCCCAACTGGTGGCCCACATTCCCAATAAGGGCGAACAGATGGTTCGCTATTATGCCTATTCTAATAAGTCGCGTGGCTTACGCAAAAAAGCCGGTACCGATGATGCAGTCCCAGCGTTGATTGAATCTGCGTTTTCATCCAAAGAATTTCGCAAAAACTGGGCGCGGCTGATACAAAAAATCTATCATGTTAATCCATTGGTATGTACTAAGTGCTCCGGATCTATGCGAATTATCGCGTTCATCGAGGATGAACCGCTCGTGAAAAAGATCCTCAAACACCTGGACTTATGGGATGTCAAGCGAAGACCGCCTCCGCGCGCCAACAGCCCGCCTACCGAAGCCTTCATTATCTATGATGGGTTCTCAGTGCCCAGCGCGGATGATTACATCATTGATGCTGACTATCCGATCGAGACCTACCTTTAAAAAAATCCAGCTACGGGCAAAGTGGTGAGCTAT